>CAZMHG010000116.1:0-7544 GCA_964565975.1 uncultured Ilumatobacteraceae bacterium
CTGCCCATCGGCTATGCCCTCGACTACCCGCACCGCCTGGGGGTGGCCTACGGGCGGATCGACTGGGCGTCGCTGAGCCACCTCGACTTCTCCGCCCCGGACCGGGCGACGTTCCGCTGCCTCGGCCTGGCGTACGCCGCCGGCCGTGCGGGTGGCGCCGCGCCCGCCTGGCTCAGCGCGGCCAACGAGGTGGCGGTGCAGGCGTTTCTCGACGGGGAGCTGCGCTGGCCGGACATCGCCCACACCTGTGCCGACGCGCTCGACGCCTTCGAGCCGGTGGCACTGGACTCGGTGGAGGATGTCGTGGCGAACGATGCCGCGGCGCGGCGGGTGGCAAGATCGATCATCGATCGCCGGTCAGGGAACCGGCGATCCGGAAGGGTGTCCGCGTGACCGATACATACGTCAAGCTGCGCAACGAGGTGCTGGCCGGGGGCACGGAACGCCCCGACTCCGGCGGACCCGTGGGCGGGACCAGGGCGCTGGCCGGCATCGGGGTCATCGTTGCCCTCCTCGTCTGGTTGGCAGTCACCAACATCTGGATGTTCGTGTTCGTCATCGGCCTGCTGGTGTCGGTCTTCCTGCACGAGCTCGGCCACTTCGCCACCGCCAAGTGGACGGGGATGAAGGCCACCCAGTTCTTCTTGTTCATGGGCCCGAAGCTGTGGAGCTTTCGCCGTGGTGAGACCGAGTACGGCGTGCGTGCCTACCCGCTCGGCGCCTTCGTGCGGATCATCGGGATGAACAACCTCGACGAGGTCGACCCCGCCGACGAGCCGCGGGCCTACCGCAACCAGACCTTCCCGCGGCGCCTGCTGGTGATCACCGCCGGCTCGATCATGCACATGATCCTGGCCGTGCTGCTGCTGTTCGGGGTGTATTCGGTGAACGGCCGGCGGGTGTCCACCGATCAGGTCCGCATCGCCTCGGTGGTGGCCGACGGCCCGGCGGCGCGCCAGGGCGTGCTGCCCGACGACGTGGTGGTGTCGGTCGACGGCGTCCGTCCCACCAGCGGTGAGCAGTTCATCGACGTCATCCGCGGCCACGCCCCGGGCGATCGCCTGGCGCTCACCGTGGCGCGCCCCGACGGGTCCACACGAGCCCTCGCCATCACGCTGGCGGAGAACCCCACGGTGGCAGGTGTCGGGTTCCTCGGGGTCAGCAGCGGAACCGACCTGCGTTGGAACCAGGAGTCGGTGGCCGCGGCGGCGTCGCACAGCGTCAGCGATCTCGGCTCGATCATGTGGCAGTCGGTGGGTGGCGTCGTCAAGGTGGCCAACCCGATGAACATCATCGATCACCTCACCAACAGCGACGCCGATCCCAGCACCCAGCCGTCCACGGTGGTGGGCGCCACCCGGTTCAGTTCGGCGGTGGGGACCGATCTCGGCTTTGGCGGGATGCTGCTCCTGCTGGCCGGGTTCAACGTGTTCATCGGGTTGTTCAACCTGGTGCCGCTGCTGCCCTTCGACGGTGGCCACGCGGCGATGGCCATCTACGAGCGGGTGCGCTCCCGGCGGGGCAAGCCCTACCACGCCGACGTCCGCAAGCTGATCCCGCTGTCCATGGCCACCATCGGGTTCCTGGCGTTCATCTTCCTGTCGTCGCTGTACCTCGACATCGCCCGGCCGGTGAAGTGATGCAGGGTGTCGACTCGCGCTTCGAGCGCAGGCGAACCCGCCAGTTGCACGTCGGCGCCGTGGCGGTGGGCGGCGGGGCGCCCATCACGGTGCAGTCGATGACGATCACCAAGACCGCCGACGTGGAGGGCACGCTGCAGCAGATCTACGCCCTGGCGGCCGCCGGGTGTGACATCGTCCGGTGCACGTGCAACGAGGCCGAGGCCGCCGAGGGGTTGGCCCAGATCGTGCCGCGGTCACCCATCCCGGTGATCGCCGACATCCATCACCAGTACCGGATGGCCCTGGCGGCGATGGAGGCCGGGGTCCACGGCCTGCGCCTCAACCCCGGCAACATCCGCCGTCCCGAACACATCAAGGCGGTCGCCGCCGAGGCCCGCGACCGCGGCCTGCCCATCCGCATCGGCGTCAACGGTGGCTCGCTGGACCCGGCGCTGTACGACCAGCACGGTGGGGTCACCCCCGAGGCGATGGTGGAGTCAGCGCTGGCGGAGATCGCCTACTTCGACGACGTCGGCTTCACTGACTACAAGATCAGCGTCAAGGCCAGCAACGTGCCGCTGATGGTCGAGGCATATCGCCAGCTGAGCGAGGCGACCGACGCGCCGCTGCACCTCGGCGTCACCGAGGCGGGTCCGCCGCCGGCAGGTCTGCTCAAGGCGACGGCCGGCATGGCCACCTTGCTGCTCGAGGGCATCGGCGACACGATCCGCTACTCGCTGACGGCCGATCCGGTGGAAGAGGCGCGCGCCGGCCGCCAGCTGCTGGAAGCGTTGGGGTTGCGCGAGCGCAAGAACGTCGACCTGATCGCCTGCCCCTCGTGCGGGCGGGCCGAGGTGGATGTGATCGACGTCGCCAACCGGGCGATGGCTGCGTTCGGCGAACGGCAGATCCCGCTGCAGGTCGCGGTGATGGGCTGTGTCGTCAACGGCCCGGGCGAGGCACGTGACGCCGACTTGGGCATCGCCGCCGGGAACAAGCGCGGGCACCTGTTCGTCAAGGGCCGCAACGTCGCCGTCGTGCCGGAGTCCGAGATGGTCGAGACGCTGGTCGAGTGGGCCGAGTTCATCAACGCGCACGGCGTCGAGGCCGCGCTGGCCCGCGCCGACACCGCCGTCGCCGAACGCGAGGCTGCCCGCGACCGCTCGAAGCTGCTCGACGACAAGGGCCTGGACGCGAACCACGCCGCCGAGCGCATCGTCGAGATCCGCAAGACCGTCGGCTCGTGACGCGCGGAGACCACGGGGACCCGATGTTCGATCGTGACGATCATCCCCTGTTCGAGTTCGACCCGTCACGTGACGCGGTGATCAACCCGTCGATGTCGCATTCGCCGCCCCTCGGGTTCCCGTCGCGCGCGGTGGTGTGCTGGTTCGCCAACGTCGTCGCCCAGCGCACCGAGGGCACCGACCCGATCCACGTGATCACGATGGAGCACGGGCCGCACCCGGTGTGGGTCGTCGAGCACCGCGGGGAGCCGGTGTCGCTGATGTGCCCGGGCGTCGGCGCGCCGATCGCCGTGTCCTCGTTGGAGATCCTCGTCGCTCTCGGCGCGACCGACATCGTCGGCTGTGGCGGTGCCGGGGTGGTGCGCGCCGGCTACGACGTCGGTCACGTGATCGTGCCGACGGGGGCGATCCGCGACGAGGGCACCAGCTACCACTACGCGCCGGCGGGCGCGCCGGTTGGTCCACATCCGCGGGCGTTGGCGGCGATCGACGCGTCACTGTCCGACGCCGGCGTACCCCACGACCGCGGTCTGACGTGGACGACTGACGGCTTCTTCCGTGAGACGAAGGCCAAGGTCGAGCGCCGCCGGGACCAGGGGTGCATCACCGTCGAGATGGAGGCGTCGGCGATGTTCGCCGCGGCGAGCTTTCGTGGCGTGGCCTACGGCCAGCTGCTCTACGCCGGCGACGATCTGTCGACCGAGAGCTGGGACCACCGTCACTGGGATCGCCAGCAGACGGCACGCGATCGCCTGCTCGACCTGGCACTCGACGCCGTCGTGCGGATGTAGCCCGGCCGGTCAGGCGACCTTGGCCGCGGCCCACACCGCGGCGATGTGGCGCTGGGCGTCGACGATGCTCAGCGGGAAGTAGCTGGGGAGTTCCACGACGAACGCCGACGAACCGGGCACCCGATGGTTGCCGAACTGCGTCGCGTTGCCCGAGCACGGTGCGCCGCAGGACACGGTGAGGACGCGGAACTTGACCACGTTGGCGTAGGCCGTGAGGACGGCCGGGCGGGCCACCCCGTACGTCGTCGCCTTGTCGACAACGCCCGGAACCCACACCCCGTGCCACCAGACCGTCATCCGTGGCTTGACCGAGAGGATGAAGCGCTGCAGGCCCACGGTCTCGGGTTCGGACGCCGGCCGCGACCCGGAGTAGGTGGAGTTGGCGTCCGACAGCAGACGCCACGCGGAGGAGAAGTTGCGGTTGAGGTTGACGCCGTGCATGTTCTCCTTGCGCCGGGCGACGTTGCCGTCGGGGTTGGCCGACACGATCACCCACAGGTCGATGCCCGCGGGGATGGTCGCCGCGTCGCGCAGCAGGGTCGCCATGCGCAGCCCGCCCATCTCGTTGCCGTGGATCGACCCGACGGCGAGCACGACCTTGCCGCCGGGCGTCCCCAACCGGTAGGCGACCACGCCACGGCCCTGCACGGTTCGCGCGATGATCCGCGTTTCGTGGACCCGTGCGGCCAGCGAGTGCACCGGCGGCCGGCTGGCAGCAGCCGCGGGATGGGCGATCAGCGAGGACGCGGCAACCGCCACGGCGACGACTGCGGACCTCACCCGGCGGCGGGATGAGCGGGCGGTCGGGGTGTGGATTGGTTGGTGATCCATCCTCCATCGTCGCGCGGTCTGCCGGACGGTTGCCACCGCGCCGTGCTGCAGCGCCCGGATGCCGTTGGTCAGCCGACGCGGAACAACGTCGTCGGGCCCGCCAGATGGAACCGGTCGGCGGTGCCGAGGTACCAGCTGCGGCCGCTCGCCGGCCCGCCGACGGCGAGGACCAGTTGGGCGCGGTCGGCGTACCACGTGGCCTGCTCGGTGTCGGCGATCGCCAGGCGCTCGACGGTGAACGGGGCGCCGACCGTGGGGTACGCCACCCAGCCGTCGGGTGCGGCCGGACCAGGGCGCACCACCGGGTCGGCCAGCGGCGCGATGTCGATGACACGCAGCAACTCGTCGACGTCGACGTGCTTGGGTGTCATCCCGCCACGGATCACGTTGTCGCTCGGCCCCATCACCTCGACGCCGGTCCCGTGCAGGTAGGCATGCACGTTGCCCGGTGCGAGGTACACCGCTTCACCCGGCTGAAGCATCACCCGGTTGAGCAGCAGGGTAACCACGACGCTCGGGTCGTCCGGGTAGCGCTCGTCGAGCGTGCACACCAGCTCGGCCTCGCGGGTCTCGGCGGCGCCGCAGCTGGCGACCGTCGCGGCCGTGTCGACGTCCCGGCGGTACAGCGCCTCCACGGTCGCCGCCAGCCCGTGCGCGTCGAGGTGGTCGCCGAGCTGGTCGCAGCCGATCTCACCGAGCAATCGCAGGGTGTCGGCGACCGGGCGGAAGCCGCACAGCGCGTCGAACGGCTCAAGGGCGATCAGTACCTCGGGCTTGGCGTGCGGATCGCGGTACAGCCGCGTTGGTGCTGCGCGCGGCAGGCCGGCAGCCTCCTCGCGGGCGAACCCGGCGGCGGCCTGTTCGGCCGACGGGTGGGTTTGCAGCGACAAGGGCTCTGCGGCGGCCAGGAACTTGGCCAGGAAGCCCAACTCACCCGCGGTCTCCGCCAGTGGGCGGCCGGTGTCGCGGATGGTTGCCGGGCCGCCGTGGTGCGTCCCGACCCAGTACTCGGCCCACGGGGCGCCGTCGGCGAGGCGTTGCAGGACGCGGGGGAGCGCGGCGGTCGACCCCCAGGCGTAGTGCTGGACGACACCGTCGAGCTCGATCATCGGAACCTGCGCCCGGCGGTCACGGATCGAACAGCCGCAGTTCGTCGGGCCGCATGCCGCGCAACTCGTCGTAGTCGACGGTGACCACGCGGAACCCGCGGGACTCGGCGAGGACCCTGGCTTGCGGCTTGACCTGCTGGGCGACGAACACGCCGCGGACCTCGCCGAGCGACGAGTCCAGCTTCAGCCGGTCGAGATAGCGCGTCAACTGCTCGACGCCGTCGATCTCGCCCCGACGTTTGACCTCGATCGCCACGGTCGTGCCGTGGCGATCGCGGCACAGCAGGTCGATCGGGCCGATCGCGGTCGGGTACTCGCGGCGAACGAGCGTCAGCCCGGCCTCGATCGCCTGTGGTGACGCGGCGAGCAACTCCTGCAGGTGCGCCTCGACGCCGTCCTTGCGCAGGCCCGGATCGTCGCCGAGGGCGTGCACCGTGTCGGCGAGGACCTCGTGCAGGGTGATCGTGATCGACTCGCCCTTCGGGTTGGTGACCACCCAGGCGTCCGCACCGTACGAGACGGTGTTCGGTGCGTTCATCCAGTTGAGCGGCTTGTAGGCGCCGCCGTCGGCGTGCACCGCGACACACCCGTCGGCTTTGACCATGATCAGCCGCACCGCCTCGGGCAGATGCGACGTCAGCCGCCCGGCATAGTCGACCGAGCAACGGGCGATGACCAACCGCACTCGTACTACCCGAGCAGGCCGTCACCGTGCTGGTGATCGCACAGGCGTTCCTCGCCTGGCTTGATCTGCCCGGCACCGACACCTTCGAGCGCGGCGAACGGGCCACAGCGGTTGGCCACGATCCAGACGTGGATCATCGGCGCCGGCTGGAACTTCTTCAGCCCGGCACCGCAGTTGCCCGAGCCATTGGTCACGCCGGCGACCCGCGGCGCGACCGGATCGGTGGTGAAGCACAGGTTGTCGTGGATGTGCCACTGCATCAGCGCGCCACCGATGTTGGGCACCTTGTCCAGCGTGACGGTGTCGGGGAGCATGTACATCGCGCTGACGAGCTTCTTCGACCCGTCCGGCTGAGGCTCGTACACCAGGCTCTCCGGATGATCGGGATCCAGGTACACGTCGTCGTTGATCCAGTCCCACTTGATGTAGTGCTCGGTCCCGGTCAGGCCGTCGCCGATGCTCTTGAACCCGTTCCACTCGGCAACCTTGTAGTCCGCCCACTTCGGGAGCCGACGGACCGTCTCGGCGATGATGTTCTCTGCCGCGGCCTGCTGCTGGGCGGTGACACCGGGCGTGCCGCTGAGGTCGATCGGCAGGCTGGGGTCGTACGGGTGGACCACGATGGCCGCGTCGGCGGTGTGCGTGTGCGACGTCGGCGTCGCACCGGCCTGCTCGCCCGTCGCTGGGACCGTCGCCGAAGCGGCCGGCGTTGCCGGCGTGGAGCCCGACGTCGCCGTCGAACCGTGGTGATGCGCCGCGGTGCACATGTCGACGCGCTCGGACTCGGGGACCGCGGCCTGCCCGGCGCCGACGCCTTCGAGCGCGGCGAACGGTCCGCAGGCCTGGGCGGTGATCCACACGTGGACCATCGGGTTGGCGCCGCCGGTGTTCACCCCACGAGTACACGTGCCGTCGGCGTTGGTGATGCCGACCACCTTGTTGACCCCGCCGACCTTCGCCCAGCACAGGTTGCCGTGGTTGTGCCAAGTCATCAGCGGCCCGGCCCACGACGTGAGCGACGGGTCGTCGGTCGGGCGCTTGCTGGCGATGAACATCGCCCCGGCGAGGATTCGCTGGTCGCCCTTGACGGTGTACACCAGCGACTCGGGCTGGGTGGGGTCGAGGATCACGTCGTCCTCGATCAGCGAGTACTTGATGTAGTGCTCGCTCCCGGTGCCGGCGTCGCCGATGCTGCGGTAGCCGTCGGCGATCGCCGTCTTGGTGTCGGCCCAGCGCGGCAGGTCACGTTCGGTGTCCTC
>CAZMHG010000117.1:0-7541 GCA_964565975.1 uncultured Ilumatobacteraceae bacterium
CTTTGGAAGCCCGCTCATGCCGGCGGCTGACCCCGAGCTCGCCGCCGAGCTCGCCAAGACCACCCTCCAGATCTACTCGGAAGCCGTCGAACGGCTCCTCGGCATCATCGCCCGCCGCCTCGCCGCCGGCATCGACCAGCCCGGCTGGGCCGAGCAGAAGCTCACCGAGCAGGTCGCGCTCCGCAACCAGGCCCAGGCCATCGTCGACCAGCTCACCGCCGACAGCCCCACCGCCGTCACCGAGGCGCTCACCGCCGCCTACCAGAAGGGCGCCGCCGAGATCGCCGCCACGTTCGGCACGACGAACCAATCGTCGCTCGCCGAGCTCGTCCGCGAAACCATCACCGCAGTGCAGTCGACGCACCTGCGGATCCTTCGCTCGGTCGGCGACATCTACCGGCAGACCATCGCCGAGACCGCCCTGCCGGGCATCCTCACCGGCACCGCCACGACCCGGCAGGCGGCGCAGGCGGCACTCAACCGGTTCGCCAACCAAGGTGTCACCGGGTTCACCGACACCGCCGGCCGCAACTGGCAGCTCGACAGCTACGTCGAGATGGCCACTCGCACCGGCGCCGGCCGCGCCCAAGTCGCCGGCGGCCTCGACCGGCTCGAAGGCCAGGGCAAGGATCTCGTGATCGTGTCGAACGCCCCGGCCGAGTGCTCGAAGTGCCGGCCGTGGGAAGGCCGCATCCTGTCGATCACAGGGACCCGCACCGGCGAGCGACTCTCCGACGGCCGGCGAGTCGTCGCCTCCGTCGCTGACGCCCGCGCGGCCGGGTTGTTGCACGCCAGCTGCCGGCACCATCTCGGCGCCTACATCGAAGGCCTCACCAAGCCGATGACCCACACCGCCGACCCGGAGGGCGACCGGTTGCGGCAGGAGCAGCGCCGCCTCGAGCGTGGTGTGCGGCAGTGGAAGCGCCGCGAAGCCGTCGCCATGTCGGACGCCGAACGGGCGCAGGCGCGGGCGAAGGTTCGCGAGTGGCAGGCGGCGCTCAAGCAGCTCGTCGACGACAACGGGTTGAAGCGCCTGCGGTACCGCGAGCAGCTGCGGGCACCGGGATGAACCCGGTTGCGTCGCATACTCGTCGGCGATGACACGCCGCCCCCGCAACCCGTTCGCCGGTCTCCTCACCCACCTGTCGCTGCTCGGCTCGCTCGGCGTCCTCGCCCTGTCGATGGCCGCCAGCGGTGACGGTGGGGGAACGGGCGACGGCGACGAAGGGGGAGTGGGCAAGGGCTCGGGTGCCGGCGGGGAGGGTGGCGGCACCGGAGCCGCCGGCACCGGAGCGGGCGAAGGCGACGGTGACGGGGGCAAGCCGGCGATGCTGTCCATGTCGCAGGCCGACCTCGATCGCATGATCGACAAGGCGGTCGGTAAGAAGGCGTCCGCCAAGGATGCCGAGTTCAAGGCGTGGCTCAAGGCCCAGGAGCTCTCCGAGCAGGACCGTGCGAAGGTCGAGAAGGAAGCCGCCGAGAAGGAACGCGACGAGGCCCGCCAAGAGGCGCTCACCGCCCGCGTCGAAACATCGATCGAGCGGGCCGCGCTCGCCGCCGGCGTCACGCCTGGCCGGGTCGACCGGTTCCTGAAGCTCGTCGACGTCAACCTCGACGACCTCACCACGGACGGCAAGCCCGACAGCGACGCCATCGCGGCCGCCGTGAAGGCCGCGCTCGACGACGTACCCGAGTTCGCCAGCGGGACCGACAGCGACGGCAAGCCCAACGGCAAGCCGAAGCCGTCAGGCGCCTCTGGTGGCCAGCACAACGGCAACGGCGGTGGCAAGACCTTCACCCGCGAGCAGATCGCGAAGATGAGCGCCAAGGAGTTCGCCGAGAACGAAGCGGCGATCGACGCCGCCATGAAGGCCGGCGCCGTCAAGTAGCACCACCCCGGGAGGGGTCGCCGACGGGCGTGAAACGGGGGCCGACGGGCCGAAAACGGGGGCCGAACCGGGCCGTAAACGGGGAGCCACACGATCGCCCCTGACCCACGGAGGAACCCGTGATCCCGTCCCTGCTCGTCCTCATCGCACTCGCCAGCGTGCTGGTGCTCACCAACCCGATCGTCGGCCGGCTCCTGCACGGCCGTCTCGGCCCGCTCTTCGGTGACCTCGGCTCCGTCGAGACGTTCATCCCCGAGATCTGGTCGAAGAAGCTGCTCTCCTCGCTCAAGAAGAGCCTCGTCTTCGCGTCTCCCACGGTCGTCAACCATGACTACGAGGGCGAGATCTCCGAGCAGGGCGACACGGTCACGATCAACAGCGTGTCCCGCCCGACGGTCGGCACCTACGTGAAGAACGTGACGTCGATCGTGCCCGAGACCCTCACGACGGCGCAGCGCAAGCTCGTCGTCGACCAGGCCAAGTACTTCGCGTTCGAGGTCGACAACGTCGACAAGCGCCAGACCGCCGGCGACCTCCTCTCCGAAGCGATCGTCGAGGCCGGCTACGCGCTCGCCGACGTCACCGACATCTACGTCGAGGCGCTCATCGCCGCCCAGGTCGTCACTGCCAACGCCCTCGGCACGATCAGCGTCACCACGCCCGACCTGGCGTACCAGAAGCTCCTGGCGCTCAAGGTCGTGCTCGACGAGGCCAACGTGCCCGACGACGGCAAGCGGTTCGTCGTCGTGCCCGCCTGGTACCACGCCCTCCTGCTCGACAACAACAAGTTCGTCGCCAACCCGCAGAACCCCGACGGGTCGCAGGCGCTCATGAACGGCAAGGTCGGCCGCGCCGCCGGCTTCAACATCCACATGAGCAACAACTGCCCGAACACCACCGGCGACGACTACCGCGTCACCGCCGGCCACCCCATGGCCACCTCGTTCGCCGACCAGATCAACCAGACCAAGGCGTACGAGCCGGAGGACAGCTTCTCCGACGCCGTCAAGGGCCTGCACCTCTACGGCGCCAAGGTCGTCCGCCCGACCGCCGTGGCGACGATGGTCGCCTCCAAGACCTGAGCCAGCCGGCTCCCTCACCCCCCATCCGTCACCACCCAGGGAGAACCCCGACATGGCACGAGTTGCGATCCCCATCACCGAGATCACGGCGGCCGGTGTCGCCGAGGGCGCCGGCACCGCCGCCGACCCCACCAACGACCACTACATCGACTGCTCGACCGTCCCGCTCGAGGAGCTGGTGATCCGCTTCGCGAACACCAACGGCTCCGACCGGGTCGCGACGATCGTCGCCGGTGACAACCCGCCGGCCGACGCCTCCGGTCAGGGCAACAAGGACATCACCGTCCCAGCGACGACCGGCGTCATGTACGTGGGCGGCCTCGAGTCGGCCCGGTACATCCAGAACGACTCGACGGTCCTCATCGACCTCGCCACGTCGTTCGCCGGCACCGTCCGCGCCTTCCACCTGCCCCGGAACGCCTGATGGCCACCAACGGTGCGGAGAGCACCTCGCAGCGGTTCGCGGCCCGGGTGCGCCAGTTCACCCAGTCCCTCGGCCTCAAGGTCGGCACCTCCGAAGGCCTCACCAACGGGGTGCTCGGCATCCACGCCGGCACGTTCTCGGTGTCCGTCCCGTCGATCACCGACCCCGACATCGCGAAGGTCGACGTCGACGTGTCGTCGCTCACGTTCGCGCCGACCGTCGGCGACGCCGTCATCGCCTGCCCGCTCGTCGCGTTGCCGACGAACTGCCGTCTCGTCAGCGCCCACGTGGTCGCCGACGACAGCGTGCAGCTCGTCTTCGGTTCCGAGGGCGGCAACGTCACCGGCGCCTCCAAGAACATCAGCCTCCTGTTCCTGGACCTGACATGAGCGGGCGCCGCACCTTCCGGGTGCTCGCCGAGGGCGGCCACGAGTTCGACGTCGACTACCCGTCGAGCACGGCGCCGCTCACCGAGGTCATCGAGGACCAGGTCGCCGACGGCAAGCTGCAGGTCCTCGGCGTCTACACCGACGACGGGGACCTCGAGGCGTGCACGACGCTCGACGGTCCGGCCGTGCCGGAGGTCGCCGACGAGGGCGGCTTTCCTGTTCCTCCCACGCCCACCGACCCCGAAGGCGACGGCGAGGGCGACGGGCCGGTGGCGCCGCCGCGGAACGCGTCGACGCAGGCGTGGCACGACTACGCGGTGAGCGTCGGCGCCGACCCCGCCGACCTGGTCGACCTCGGCCGCGACGACCTCGTCGAACGCTACGCCCCCGACCCCGAAGGCGAGGACGACTGACATGGCCCGCGACCTGCTCGCCACCCAGACCGCCACCCAAGCCGGCCTCACCGCCACGTTCTCCGCGGCGAACGCCGCTGGCCACTGGATCGAACCCGGATCGATCCTCGAGGTCGTCAACGGGTCCGGCGGCAGCATCAACGTCACCCTGATCACCCAGGAGACCCGGGCCGGGCTCGCCGTCTCCGATCAGGTCATCGCCGTCGGCGCCGGCGCCCGCAAGCACATCCACGTCCCCAAGGCCGACCAGGCGCCGTTCCTCGTCCCGATCGACGGCGGCGCCGACGACGGCATGATCCACGTCGACTTCTCGGCTGTCACCTCGGTGACCGTCGCCGCGATCGGAGTCTGAACCCATGCCCGAGAAGAGCGACACCAACTGGTACCGGCTGCGGTCAGGGACCCCGTACCACGCCGTCGGCAAGCCCCCCGCCGGTTCCCGTCCGATGACCGCCGACGAGGTCGATCAGCTCGTCAACCCGAGCGAGGGCGACGTCGCGGAGGGGCCCGAAGTAGCCGGCCCGGAGTTCGGCGCGGAGGGCGAGCAGCTCGGCGACGGTCCAGGTGCCGGTGACGTGGTCGATGACCCGGAGGGTACTTGACCGTTGCGTACGCCACCGAGGACGACCTCGCCGGGTACGTCGCCGCAGCAGCCGGTTTGGAGGACGCCAGCCGGCTGCTGACGCGCGCCTCCGAGCTCCTCGACGACAAGGTGCGGGCATCGTTCGAGGTTGACGACGACACGAACCTGCCGACCCACACCGGGGTCGCCGCCGCGTTGCGGGACGCAACCTGCGCCCAGGTCGAGTTCTGGCTCGAGGTCGGTGAGGAGCACGACGTCGAGGGGCTCGCTGGCCGGCAGGTCTCGATCCAGGGCCTGAGCTTGGCGGCGCTTCCCCCGGAGCTCGCCCCCCGGGCCCAGCGGATCCTGCGCACCGCAGGGCTGCTGAACGCGTCGACGATCGCCACCGACCGGGCGACCGGGTACGCCGAGTTCTTCGATGTCACCGCTCACGAGGCCGTGTGATGCGGGTCCCGTCGTCGCTGCTACGCACCCGGGCGGTCATCACCACCGAGACCGGCACCGCCGGCAACGGCACACCGGTGCTTGACCGGCCGCGCGCCTGCCGTGGGAAGCTCGAGCGGAAGCGCCGGGTCGTGAAGACGAGCAGCGGCAAGACACTGACCGGTTCGGCGTCGTTCATCGTCAGACCCAACGTCACCGTCGCCGCGGGGGACCGGGTCGACATCGGCCCGCTCACCTACGACGTGATCGAGATCACCGTCGGCGACCATCTCGGCCGCGACGCCTTCCTCGACCTCACCCTGGCGGGCCCCCGATGAGCCGCGTCGCCTGGTCCGGGAACCTCGCGGCCGCCAAGATCCGCGACGCCGCGATGGACGCGCTCGTTGACGCCTCCGAGTTCCTGCTGCAGGAAGCCAACGAGACCGCGCCGATCGAGGAGTCGACCCTGATCCGGTCCGGGACGGTGACCGTGGACCGCAAGGGGTTGCGCACCGCGATCTCGTACGACACGCCGTACGCGGTCCGTCAGCACGAGGACACCCGGCTGCGGCACGACCCGGGCCGGCGCGCCAAGTGGCTCGAGCGCACCCTCAACGAGCAACGGATCCGGATCTTCAAGTTCATCGGTGACCGGGTCCGGAAGGCGGCCGGCTGATGCTGTCCAAGGCGATCGCGAAGCACGCCGCCACTGTCGTCGACGCGCTCACGTTCAACGAGACCACGGCGGGCGGGAACGTGTTCATCGAGTGGATGCCCGAAGCACCGGACACAGCGGTCGCGGTCATGACCCAGCCCGGGCAGCCGCAGCTGTCCAAGCGGCCCGTCGATCTCCCCGGCGTGCAGTTCCTGGTGCGCGGCGAACGAAAGGCCGACCCCGACGACAGCTACGAGCTCGCCAGCGCCTTGTACGGCGCCTTCAACTGCCTCGACGGCGTCACCCTCGACGACGGCGGCCCCGACGAGATCTACGTGATCGGGTGCACCGCCCTCCAATCCGGGCCCACCTATCTGGGCCGCGACAGCAACGACCGCCCCGAGTGGAGCCTGAACCACTCGCTTCGCACCTACAGCCCGACCACCCACAGGAGCGCCTAACCCATGGCCACCACCGACATCCTCGCTCGCGGGTTCACGTTCGAGACGAACACCGGCACTCACGGTTCGCCCGTGTGGGTCGAAGTGGGCGGCCTCGACACGTGGAACCACAAGCCCACGACCACGAAGGCGAAGACGAACAAGTTCGCGAATCAGGGCCGGGCCTCGCATCTCGTGTCGGTGCGCGGCGACTCGTTCACCCTGAAGGGCCACTTCCAGGAGGACGAGGCCAACGGTGACCGCGACCCGGGCCAGGAGGCGCTCGAAACGTTGGGTGCCGCAGTCGGGTCGGATTCGATCAAGCAGTTCCGGATCACGTCGCCGGGTGGCACGGTGAAGACGTTCGACTGCTCGGCTGAGGTGACGGTCGGCGGCGGCGGCGATGACGATGACACGACGTGGGAGTGCGAGCTCGAGGTGTCCGGGGACATCACGGTCAGCTGATGGCCGGGTTCTACGACTTCGACGCCGCCCGCACCGAACGCCGCGCCCGCGGCCCGGTGCTCCGCGCGTTCGGTGACGAGGTCACGTTGCCGACGTCGATGCCGGTGGCGCTCGTGCTGCTCCGGGCCCGCGTCGCCGCCGAAGGAACCGTGACCGTGGCGATGGCCGCGGACCAGCTGCGCACCATGGTCGGTGACCGCATCGATGTGTGGATGGCCGAGAACCCGGATCTCGACGAGGACGACCTGGTTGACCTGCTCGGGGGGTGTGTGCGTCTGATCCGGGAGCACGAAGGCGAAGACCGCGAGGGGGAAGCCCGGCCCCCGGCAGCGGGGGCGTCCGGGTCGTCGACATCGTCGAGCAGTGGTCGATCCTCGAAGCGGACTTCCAGCGGGACTACGGCATCGACCTCACGGAAGCGGTCTTCGAAGGGGGCCTCGGGTGGCGGCGGTTCCAAGCGCTGATGACCGGGCTGTCGTTCGATTCGGTGTGGCGGGCGTGGCTGCGTGAGAAGCCGAGGCCGCCGCTGTCGGGCAAGGCCGCGGAGCGGTATTTCGATCTGATCTGAAAGGGGGTGCGGCATGGGTGCGTTGAAGGTCGGTGAGCTGGTCGCCGAGCTGGACCTCGAGGACAACCTCGAGAAGAAGCTGGAGAAGGCTGAGGCCAACTTCAAGTCGACGGCGAAGGGCATGGACGCGGACGCCAAGATCGATCTCGACGTGACGCGCATGATGCGCAAGCTCGATCAGATGGAGGCCGAGGTCAAGGACACGACCGC
>CAZMHG010000118.1:0-7492 GCA_964565975.1 uncultured Ilumatobacteraceae bacterium
CGCGCGGCGCACGAAGCCGCGCACGGTGCCGAGCGAGACGTTCTCGGCGATCGTCATCGGCAACACCAGCGAGAAGTGCTGGGTGACCATGCCGATCCCGTGGCGCATCGCCTGGGACGGCGACGACATCGTCACCGTCCGCCCACCGACCTCGATCGTGCCGGCGTCGGGTGACGTCAGCCCGTACAGCACCTTCATCAGCGTCGACTTGCCGGCACCGTTCTCGCCGAGCAGGCCGAGCACTTCGCCCGGGGCAACGTCGAGGGTGATCGCCTCGTTGGCCACCAGGTCGCCGTAGCGCTTGGTGATGCCGAGCAGGCGGACGGCGGCCGGGCGCGCCACGACCCCGCCCGCGCTGGCGGCATCACCACCCGTCATCGGCCGTCAGCTCGCGGCGTTGACGACCGAGCCCGCCGGCTGGGATTCGCTGATGTCCACGCGCAGCGAGCCGTCCTTGATCTTCGCCTCGGTGTCCGTGACGGTGGTGATCAGGTCGGCCGGGGCGAGCTTGGCGTTGATCGGCGCCAGCGAGGCACCACCCTTGCCCATCATCGAGAAGTCCTTCAGGTCCATCGCGGTGTAGGCGCCGGCGCGAACGAGCTTGAGCACCTGCTCGACGGTCGGGCCCATCGACCACACGCACGACGTCAGCACCGTGTCCGGAGCGATCGACGACTGGTCGCTCATGTTGCCGATCGCGACCAGCTTCTTCTCCGCCGCGGCTTCGATCACACCGGAGCGCTCGGCGAACAACACGTCGGCACCCGCGTCGATCTGTGCCAGGGCGGCCTCTTTGGCCGCCGCCGGGTCGAACCACGAGTTGATGAACGTCACCTTGACCTGGACGTCCGCCTTCGACGCCTGCGCACCGGCGATGAACGCGTTGACGAGGCGGTTGACCTCGGGCACCGGCAGCCCACCGACCACGCCGATCGTGCCCGTCTTGGTGATCCCGCCGGCGAGCATGCCGGCCAGGTACGCCGGCTCGTGGATCCAGTTGTCGAACACGGACACGTTCGGGTCGGTCGGGCCCGAGCCGGAACCGAAGGCGAAGGCGATGCCCGGGTAGTCCTTGGCCACGGCGCGCACCGGGTCCTCGTTGCCGAACGCATCGCCGAAGATCACGTCGGGCTTCTCGCTCTCGCACACGTCGCGCAGGGCGCGCTCCAGGTCGCCGCTGTAGCCGAGGCCGTCGTTGAACGTGTAGCTGATGTCCGGCGCGGCCTGCAGCGCGGCGTGGATCACACCGTCCCAGGGCTCTTCGATCTTGGTCGCGTAGGCGCCGAACACCTTCAGCGAGGCCTGCGGCGCGGTGCTCCCGGACGATGCCGCAGTGACCGCAGTGGTGGCCGCGGTCGTTCCCGCGGTGGTTCCCGACGTCGCCGAGGCAGACCGGCTGCCGAGGACAACGGCCGCCGCGGCACCCGCGGTGCCGACGATGAAACGACGCCTGCCGAACGATGCGTGATTGGTCATGCTCTCCCCTTGTCTCGCCGCCGGCGAGCCCGTCGCCGACGAGTGCTTGGCGTGCATCCTTGCAGTTGACCACGCTTGCGGTACCCATCCGGTGCCGGTCTGAGGTCGAGATGAGGTCGCGTGAGGTCGCGGCAGCCGGTTCGCGCGGACCGGTCAGGCAGGGCGCGGCGCGGCGAGGAGCGCGGCAAGCTCGGCGTGGGCGATGCCCGCAGGGCGGGCGACGCCGTCGATCGCCACGATCGGGGCCATCTGGCGAATGCTCGACACAAGCCAGGCGCCGTCGGCGCCCGTCAGTTCGTCGACGTGCAGCGCTCCGATGTCGGTCCGCCAGCCGGCATCGCCAGCGGCGGCGAACAGCCGCCGTACCGTCACGCCGTCCAAGATGCCGGGCGGTGGCGGCGTCGTCAGCGTCCGGCCGTGGGCGACCACCACGGTGGAGGTCGGTCCTTCGAGCACGAAGCCGTCCGGGTCGACCAGGACGACGTCGTCGTCGCCGGCCGCCTTGGCGGCGCGGACCATCGCCATGTTGACGGCGTAGGACAGGCTCTTGGCGCTGGGCAGCAGGTGGGCGAGCGCAGCGAACCGGTCGCCGGACATCCCCCGGCCGAGCACCCGGACGCGCACGCCGTCACGCTGGCGACGCGGGCCGTCGGGGACCTCGCCTCCGATCACGAAGCACGTCGGCGGCCCGCCGCCGTCCGGGCCGCGCGTCGCGATCAGGCGCAACACCAGATCGTCGTCGCTGGCCCACGCGCCGATCGCCGCGTCGACGCCACGACGCCACGCCGCAGCATCGGGGATGGCCAGTTCGAGCGTCGCCGCCGAGGTGGCCAACCGCTGAAGGTGCTCGGCCAGATCTCGCGTCTCGCCCCCGGACACGAGGAGCGCCTCGAACACGCCGTCGCCACGCAGGACGCCAAGGTCGTCCGCCCGCAGGATCGGCCGGTCGATCGGCACCACCGAACCGTCGAGCAGAGTGACCACGCGCCGCACGAGCGGGAACCCTACCCGCACGCCGCCGACGGCCATCGGCCGCCAGCAGCCGTCCACCGGCCGCCAGCAGCCGTCCACCGTCCTACCGCCGCGCCGCGCAGCGACAGACTGGCGTATCACGGCGCGCCGAGCGCGCTCGATCACCAGGGGCCGAGTGAGAGGAGCATCGCGATGGACGACCTGCAGGGAGGAACCGGGGCGACCGGCGTGACGTGGACGCCGTGGCGAGTCGCGCCGCGCTCGGGCTTCGAGACCGCGCTGTCGGGTGGCAACGTCGACCTGATCCAGATCGACAAGAAGCAGTTCGTCGTACTCCAACCGTTCCGCTTCTCGAACCCGACCGTCGAAGGCGAGTTGCTCGCCAAGCTGCAGCGCGACGGGCACGACGCAGCGACCGCGCGCCGGATGCTGGACGACGCCCGCACGTTCATGCCGGGCGAGGAGAACCCGACCGACCTGGCATCGATCCCCCCGTTCATGCGCTGGTTCGTCAACACCTACGGCGCGCACACGCTGGCGTCGATCATCCACGACCAGCTGATCGTTCCCACGGCGAACGGCGGGCCGCTCCGCAGCGACACCCTTTCCGATCGGTTCTTTCGCGAGATGATGGGTGCTGCGGGGATGCCATGGCTGAAGCGTTGGGTGATGTGGGCCGCGGTGGCGATGCGCACCCGCTGGGCCGCCGGCGGTTGGCGCAGGTGGAGCCTGGTGCTGTGGCTGGTGCTCGCGGTGTGCGGGATCGGTGCGTTCGGCTGGGCCGCCGGGGCGTGGATCCTCGGCTGGGGCATGCCGTTCTCGGCCGGTTGGATGTGGGCGATCGCGTTGGTCCTGCCACTCGTCGCCGCTCCGCTGTGGGGTCGCCAGTACGGCGCGGGGCTGGTTGCCGCGATCGCCGGATCGTGGGTGCTCCCCGCTGCCGCGTTCGGCGCCGCGGGGTACGCGGTGTACTGGGTGCTGGAGCGACTGGCCCGCCAGGTCGGGCTGCGTTGACGCGGACCCCCACCCGGGTCGCCGAGGTGATCCGCCGCCGTCGGGTCAGGCGGCCGCGGCAAGCTGGCGCAGCCGGCCGAGCGCCGCGGCCTTGAGGTAGCGGACGCTGCGCTCGCACATCTGGACCTGACGGGCGATCTCGGCAGGGGCCGCGCCTTCCACGGTGCGGCGCAGGACGGCCCATTCGGTCTCGCCCAGCACGTCGTCGTGTCTGGCCTCGGCCAGCAGGTCGAGCAGCTCGTCGAGCGGTTCGAGCGCCACCGTTCTCTGCCGATCGGCGAAGGCATCGGGCGTGAGCGGGGTGGTGACCATCATCCGGCGGGTGTCGCGGTGGAACGTGAGGTACTCGGCATCGCGCAGCAGGGTCGCGGCCACGTACCGGCAACGCCGGGCCTGGTTGAAGGTGCGGATCGCCGTCCAGGCCATGCCGATCAGCTCGTCGAACCGGTCGAAGGCTCGCCGCCGGCGAGCGACGGCGACCAGGCCAGGCAGGAGCCGGTGGAGCACGACACGGGCCGCCAGGTCGTCGGCCGCGGCGCGGTGCAGGAGCGCGCGCAACCGCACGTTGGCCAGTTCGTCGTCCTCGGCGGACCCCGCGCCCACCGCCCCGGGAGGCCGCCACCCGAGGAAGGGCAGCAGCTGGCCGGCGTCGTCCAGGCTGACGGTGACCACCTGCCAGGCGTTGACCCGCCGGACCACCGCGGGCCGGCGCGCCATCCGCAGCCAGTCCGCCTCGAGCCGGGCGACCGTCGTCGCGCCAGGTCCGAGGGGCGCGGGCGAGGCACGGCGCGCCCCGGTCGACGGCCGGGCGGCGCTCGGCTGGGTGGCGGCGGTCGGCCGGGTGACGGTCGGCTGGGGTGTGGCGGTCGGCTGGGTGGCGGCGGTGCGGGATGTGGTCTCGGTGGTCATGCACGCACCATGACGACCGACCCTCACCGGACGCCTCACAGCCCGCCTCACTGTGACCCTCACCGAGGTCACTGGGCCACCGTGCGGCCCGCTGACCAGGAAGTATCGGCCCGGCTGTGACGCTCCGTGATGCCGCGGACCGAGGCACGGCGTCCTCAGTCCGGCGTGGGAAGCAGACCGTCGCGGAGGCGCTGATGGACGGCACGGAACCCGCACCGGTGTGGACGGCGACGTGGCGCACGGGGCCGGACGCCGGGCGGGTCACGGCGCTGGCACCGGGCCGCCACGTCCTTGGCAGCGGCCGCCGATGCACGCTCCACGCCGACGATCCGTCGCTCGAGGCGCACCACCTGGCGATCGACGTCGGCTCGACGGCCGACGACCGGCCGGCGACCGTCCATCGTCTGGCCGGTGTCTGCGGTGACGCGCCGCTGGCCGGCCACCCGGGTGGCCTTCGCCTGCGCGTGGGCAGCAGCGAGGTCGACGTCTGCCGCGCCGAGCCCGCCCGGCCGGCCGCAGCGCCGGCGAACGTGCGCCGGGGGGTCGTGCTCCGCGTGCCCCGGCCTCCGCTGCCACCCGCGGCCGAGGCGGTGGCCGTGCCGGCCGCAGCCCCAGTGCAGACCCGCCACACGTCGGGGCTGCTGCCGGCGATGCTCGCCCTGGCCGCCGCCGGTGTCGTCGCGGGGGTCACCCGCCAGCCGATGTTCGTCCTCTTCGGCGCGATGGGGGCAGGTGTGGCGATGGTCAGCTGGATCGTCCAACGCACCGGCGAGGCCCGCCGCGACCGCCGGGACGGTTCTGCCCACCTCCGTTCGCTCGACGACTACCACGCCGGGCTGACCGCGGCACACGACGCGCAGATCGCCGTGCACCTCTCGCGCACGACGAACCTGCATCGGGCGGTCGCGGCGATCAGCGGACCGACCAGCGAGTTGTGGCAGCGGCGCGCCGGCGAGTCCGACGCCCGACGCGTCGCCCTCGGCTTCGGGCCGGTCGCCTTCGAGGCGCCGCTCGCCGGCGACCCACCGCCGGGCGACCTCGCGCACACCACCGTGGTCGACGACCTTCCCGTGGCGGTCACGCTCGATGCGGGCACCCGCCTCGTCGTGCGCGGGCCGGCGCATCATGCCGACTCGGTTGCTCGCTCGGTGCTCGTCCAGCTGATGGCCGCCTGCGGGCCGGCCGACCTGCGCGTCGTCGTCGTCACCGAGCAGGCGACACGGTGGGAGCCGCTCGCCAGTGCCCCACACCTCCACGGTCCTGGCGGGGCGATGATCTGCGCGCCGCCGGCGCTGGCCGACACCCTCGCCGCCCTCGCCGAGGACCGCAGCGCCCATCTGCTGCTGGTGACCGATCAGCCCGAGCTGCTCGCCAGCCGGACGAGTCCGCTGCGCCGCGCCCTCGCGGCGATCGACGGCGCCAGCCTGATGGTCGTCGCCGGCGAGGCCGACGGCATCCCGCAGCTGTGCACGGCGTCGCTCGACGTCAGCCGGTCGATGACCGGCCAGTGGACCCCGTCGCTCGACGACGCGCTGGCCCACCCGGTTCGCCTGGCCGGCCTCGGCGGGGTCCACGCCGCGCAACTCTGTGACCGGTTGGCCGCGCTGACCGATCCGGACGACCCGTTCACCGCGGGCGCGCGCTTGCCCAACGCGGTCACGCTCGGAGCGCTGCACCGTGCCGCCGGCTTGGACCCGACCGATGCCACAGCGGTGGCCGCCGGCTGGGTCGCAGGGGGCCACGACCCGGCGCTGCGCACCCCGATCGGGATCGCCGGCGACGGCACCGTGGACGTCGACCTGGTCGCCGACGGCCCGCACGCGTTGATCGCCGGGACGACCGGAGCGGGCAAGAGCGAGCTGCTCCGCTCGCTCGTCGTCGGCTGGGCCACGGCCAACTCGCCCGAGCACCTGGCCTTCGTGCTGGTCGACTACAAGGGCGGGGCGACGTTCGACGTGTGCCTGCCGCTGCCGCACGTCACCGGCGTGATCACCGACCTCGACGGGCGCCTCGCCGATCGTGCGCTGCGCAGCCTGCACGCCGAGCTCCGCCGCCGCGAGGCGATCCTGCGTCACCACGGCGCGGTCGATCTGGCAGACCTGCGGGCCCGCACGGCCAGTGCACGGCTGCCCCGCCTGGTGGTGATCGTCGACGAGTTCGCCGCACTCGTCGCCGAGCGGCCCGACTTCCTGACGGCGCTCGTCGGCATCGCCCAACGTGGCCGGAGCCTGGGCGTTCACCTGCTCCTGGCGACCCAGCGCCCGCACGGCGTGATCTCCGACGACGTCCGGGCGAACACCACGCTGCGCATCGCCCTGCGCGTGCTGGACCGTGAGGACGCCCTCGACGCCATCGGCGACGCGACGCCGTCGACGTTCTCGCGGTCGACGCCCGGCCGGGCGATGATCCGCCTCGGTCCGGACGAGCACCTCGTGTTCCAGGCCGCGCACGGGGCACCGGGCGAGCACGAGGCAACGGTGGCGGCGATCCGCGGCGCGGCCGGTCTGCTGGGCATGGCCGCGCCACCGGCACCGTGGCTGCCACCGTTGCCGGAGCAGCTCGACCCGCACGACGACACGCAGCTCAACCCGCAGCCCGACACGCACCTCGACACGCACCAGAGGCTCGCGGCTCACCGCTGCGGGGATCGCGATCCGGGCGACCTGGGGCTGGTCGACGACCCGGACGGTCAGCGCCAGTTCGCCCTGCGGTGGTCGGAGAGCGACGGGTCGCTGCTCGTCGCCGGCCGGCGCGGCATGGGCGTGACCACCGCCTTGCGGACCGTGACCGGGCGCCTGCTCGACGACCCCGCGATCCGGAACGTCACGGTGATCGACGCGGTCGGCGCCCGGGCGTGGGAACCGGTCGAGGCCCACCCGGCGGTATGCGGCGTGGTGCGCGCCGACGACGGCGAGCTTGCCCGCCAGGCCATCGAGCGGCTGGCGCGGATCGTCACCGAGCGGCGCGCCCGTGGCGGTTGGCAGCCGGACGAGCGGCGCGAGGCACTGGTGATCGACGGGCTGGACACGCTGCGCACCGTGCTCGACGACCCGGCGACCGCCGACCTGTTCGACGCCCTGACGACGGTGATCACCACCGGTGCTGCGGCGGGGGTCACGAT
>CAZMHG010000119.1:0-7490 GCA_964565975.1 uncultured Ilumatobacteraceae bacterium
CCCTGGCCGGTGGCCGAACCCTGGGCGGTGCCAGGCGTCTGACCTTGGCCGGTGGCCGAACCCTGGGCGGTGCCAGGCGTCTGACCTTGGCCGGTGCCGGCTCCTTGGGCGGTGCCAGGCGTCTGACCTTGGCCTTGGCCGGCTCCTTGGGCGGTGCCTGCGGGCGACAGTTGCGTCGCCGCGCGGCCGGCTGCGTCGGATGCCTGGCGCCCCGCGTCGGCCGCGGCCGCCGCTGTGGCCGCGCTTGCTGCGGCCGCCGCAGCCTCGCCGAGCGCGGCCTGTGCACCGGTTACGTCACCCCCGCGCATCGCCGTGGCGGCGCGCTGCATCGCCTCGGCCAGCGTGGGGTTGCCCGCCTGCTGCGCCGCACCGAGCGCGTCGAGCCGGTCGGCCGCGGCAGCTTGCTGGGCGGCGGACATGCCCGCCAGCTGCGCGCCGAGCGCCCCCAGCTGCTCGCTCGCCGATCCGGGTGTCCCGCCGGACGGCGCGCCGGGCAACGGCTGGTCGGCCAGCGACTGGCTCAGCCCGTTCACCGCGGCGCGCTCGCTGAGCGCCGTCGGCGATTGTGCCGCGTCCAGCTCGGCCTGGGCGGCGTGGGCCAGCTCGGCGGCGCGCTCGAGCGAGGTGGTCTGTGCTAGCTCGTGTGCCAGCACGTCCAGGCGGGCCGCGGCTGCGGCGCCGCCGGCCAACGCGCCGATCCGCTTGGCCTGCTCGTCGACCCCGGCCTTCGCCGCGTCGATCACCGTGCGCTCGGCTGCCCGGCGGGCGCGGGCATCGTCCTGCGGGTTGGAGACGATTGAGAGCACGATCGCTGCCGCGCCTGCCATGCCGGCGATCGCCAGTGCCCGGCGGCGGACCGGCACGGGCATCTGTGCCGCAGGGCGAGCCCCGCGCGCCAGGGCCGACGCCCGCGTCGAGACGCGCTCGGCGAACGGGTGCGACGTCCCGGCGAACTGCAGGGCGGTGGCGAACGCGTCGTGGGTCCGCAATGCCCGGTCCGCGGCGCGGGCCACCGTCAGGTCCGCCAGCGGCGTGACCGCAGCGGTCACCACGATGGCCAGCGTGCCGGCGACGATGACGCCGAGCGCCGCCGGTACCGGCCATTGCATCGGCGTCAGCCGTGCCAGCAGCACCAGCGCGAGCGCGACGATTGCCAACACAGGAGCGACGAGCTGCGCGGTGTCGAGGGCCCACACCAGGCGCAGGCGCCGGCGCGTCGCCCCAAGCATCGGACCGAGCGCCGCTGAGTGTGCCGGCGACGCGACGCCAGCGGCCACTCGTGGCGTCGTGCCGGTGCGAGTGCTCATCGTTCGGCCTCCGCCGGCGCGCGCAGGGCGCGGATCCCGCGCCAGCACGACCAGGCAACGATCGGCGAGAGGACCCCGACGCCGACGAGCCATCCGGGGACGCCGGGCTGGACCACACGTCGCCATCCACGTTCGCTGACACCGAACCACGCTCCGTCGTTGTCCTGCCAGACACTAACGAGCGCACGGTTGAGGAACGACAGGGGGCCGTCGAACCGGGAGGCACGCGCTGCGAGCGAGGCCACGATCATCAGGGGACTGGTGGTGAGTAGCACGGCTGGCGCCCGTGCCGGGTCGTTGCCGCTGGCGTTGTCGATCACCAACCACACCAGGTAGATCAGCGGGCCAGCGGCGAACAGCATCAGGCATGCGCCGTATGCGGCGACCGTCGCCGTCTGGACCCGCCGCGCCGCGGACGAACTGGCGACGACCACCAGGGTCATGATCAGCGCGATCAGCGCGACCGCGCTCAGGCCGACGGCGGCGTCGATCACCCGGATGCCACCGAGCACGTAGGCCACGGCCATCACCGGCAGGGTACTGACGAGCATCAGCACGATGAAGCTCATCGATGCTGCGACCTTGCCGGCGAAGATCTCCCGTGGCCGCAGCAGGGTGATCTGCATCGGCAGCAAGGTCTGGCGCTCGCGCTCGCCGGCGATCGCCCCGGCGGCGATGCCCGGCACGAAGAACAGCAGCAGCGCGGTCATCACGGTGATCACCGTCTCGTACAGGAGGCGCCCCACTTGGGTCAGGCGGCCGATGTCGAACGCCGACACGTTCTCGTTCACCTTGACGATCAACGCCAGGGTGAGCAGCAAGAGGGTGAGGAAGACGCCGATCGCCACGAACGCCCGCTTGGTGCGCATCCGCTCGCGCAGCTCGCGGCCGAGGACCGGATTCATCCGGACGCTCATTGGACCACCCCCTGTGTGATCGACATGAACAGCTGCTCGAGCCCGCCGCCCTCTTCGACGAACTCGACCACGGCGCGTCGGTCGTCGACCACCAGCCGGCGCAGCAGCGTCGCCTGCTCGTCGTCGTCGGCCACGGTGAAGGTCTCGTCCGGGCCGTCGGCGTAGCGCACACGCATCGTCCGCGCCCCGCCGAGCTGGGTGAGGATGTGGCGCGGCGGGCCGGACGCCAGCAGCCGACCGGCTTCCATGATCGCCACGTCCGAGCAGACCTCCTCCAACTCGGCGAGGATGTGCGAGGACACGACGATCGTCTTGCCCATGCTGTTCAGCGACTTGAGCAGTTCGCGCAGTTCGATGCGTGCTCTCGGGTCCAGCCCGCTGGCCGGCTCGTCGAGGATCAGCAGCTCGGGATCGTGGACGAGGGCACGGGCGAGGGACAGGCGTTGCTTCATGCCCCGCGACAACGAGTTGACCATCGCCGAGCGCTTGACGGACAGGTCGACCAGCTCCAGCAGGCCTTCGATCAGGCTTGGCCACTGCTGGCGGCGGATGCCGTAACTCGCGGCGAAGAACTCGAGGTACTCGTCGACGCGCAGGTTGTCATACAGGCCGAGCGCGTCGGGCATGTACCCCATCCGCCGCCGCACCGTGCGAGGCCGTACGGTTGGGTCGGCACCCATCACGCTCAAACCGCCGCTCGTGGGCAGCAGCAGCGAGGCGATCATCGACAGCGTTGTGCTCTTGCCGGCGCCGTTCGGCCCGATCAGCCCGAAGATCGACCCACGCGGGACGACCAGGTCGAGGTCGTCGACCGCCCGGAGCGTGCCGTACTGCTTGGTCAGGTGCTCGGTGACGACCGCGTGTGCCACGCCTGCCTCGGCCGCGTCCGGCACGTCGGGCGTCGGCACGGCCGGATATGGCACGTCGGATGTCGGGACGTGTGGCACCTCGGACGAGGCGTCGGCGTTCATGTCGGGTCTCCCGCGGCGCGGCTGCGGATCGCCGGAAGTCCTTGCGACTGGTTGAGCATCGCCTCGGCCTCCGCCTGGGCGATCCGCACGAGGATCGACCCGTTGCGCACGGCACCGGCAGGCACCGCCACGACCTGGTCGTTGGCGTCGATGCCGCTCCACGCGCCGTCGACGAGCATGGAGGCGCCGGAAAGCCCAGTTGCGCTCGCCAGCACGAGGCTGTCTGCCGACACGCCACTGGGGACCACGTAGCGGATCACGAGATCGTTGCTCACGGCCGCCACCGGACTCATCGGCGACCTGGCGACGACAGCCCGCACGGATCCGGCTGCCAGCGGCGTCTGCGGCGCAGGCAGGACCGGGGCGAGCGCGGTGACGACCGCGGTGTGCCGGGCCACATCCGGAAGTGCCGAGGGCAGATCGGCGGTCCAGCCGACGACGCGGGCAGCTCCTTCGATCGACGCATCGAACGTCGCCGATGCTCGTCGCCAGGCGTCGGCGGCGATCACCGACGCGTCGTCGTCGCCCTGCGGTGTCCAGCTGTTGGGCCCGACGCCGGCCGGGAGGTGGTTCAGCGTTGCGCTGAACGCACGGTGCTCTGCCGGCGCCAGGTCGCCAACCTCGACCGTCAAGGCGCCAAGCAGCACCACCGCCTCGTGGATCGTCGCCGTGGTGTCGTTGGTGATCGTGCCGGTCAGCTTGGCGCCGTCGGTCGTGACCGTGATCTGCAGGCCCGAGCCGGTGGTGACGCCGTCGAGCCTGGTGGTGGTCACCTGGCCGGGATCCATGTCGAGCACCAACGACGTCGTCCCGGCGTCGGAACGGACGAACCCCGTCGAGGCTGTCGAGGCTCCGGTCGAGAGCCCCATGAACTGCGAGAGGATGCCGGACGCCGCGCCCTGCCAACCGTCGGGCAGGGCGAGGGAGGCGCGTCCGCCGTCGCGGCTGAGCAGCAGCACGGTCGAGTTCACCTCGCAGGCGCCGCCTGCGCAGTCGACGATCGAGCTGGCCACCGGCCGGCCGTTGGCCCGGAACGCGTTTCCGGCCACGGCCAGCCCGCCTGTCGTCACCAGCGCCAGGAGGGGGATCGCCGTCCAGGCGAGCACCATCCGGCGGAGCCGTTTGGACAGGAGGTAGACGCCGATCGTGGCCGCCGCGGTGTACGCCAGCAGGGTGATCAGCAGGCCGCCGAGCCCGGGTCGCCGGATCCCCGCCTGGTTGAGCAGCGCCCGCGCAGCACCTTCAACTTCGGAGAAGCCGACGTTGAAGAACGCGGTGTCATGCCTGCGGGGTCCTGTCGGCTGGATGATCTGCGACCACCGGCCGGCGTCGGCGGCCCCGGGCGCCGCCACGACCATTCCCAGTCCGGTGATCACGTACCCGTTCGCCGCGGGTCGCCACGCCGTGGGCAACGCGGAGAGGTCGGTCGTGTCGTTGAGGACCAGGATCCCCCCGGTGTTCAGCCAGGCGACGAGCGCCCCACGTTGGTCGGCGGGCAGTGAGGTCAGGTCGGCACTGGCCGCCACGATCGTGTCGATCGAATCGATGCCGGCGAGACCGAGTTCGAGCTGAGCCGGTTGGAGCATCGCCAGATGAGCCTGGCCGAGACCCTCTGGCAGGTTCACCGAGTGCGGGACGTCCCCCAGGCGCTCGGCCAGCCCGGCGGTCAGGCCGACTGCCTCGGCGTTGGCCGCCGCGGTGTTGATGTTCGTCTTGGTCACCAGCCGGTCGCCGTCGTACAGCTCCACCGTGATCGCGTCGCCGCCCCAGTTGGCCCCCGTGGCCAGGTAGGCGGACTTCGTCGTGCCGGCGCCCATCTGCAGCGGCCGGCTGGCCCGGGTGGCGGTGCCCCACAGCGCGTCGACCCGGCCGTTGATCGGCCGCTGGCTGGTGACGGTGACGTGGACGACGACGTGGCCGTCCACGTCCCCGGCACCGTCGATGCCGTACTCGACGGTGAGCTTGGGCACCGACGGGTCGTCCGCCGCTGCGGCCTGCCGCACCGGGAGCAGCGCTGCAAGTCCGAGTAGCGACGCAAGTCCGAGCAGCACGGCGAGGCCGGCGACCACGTGCGGGGCGGCAGAGCGGCGGCGAGTGCGGGGCGCGGGAATGACCACAGAACTGTTCATCCGGCTCCTTCGACGCTCGCCACGCAGGGGTAGTTCCGGCGAAGTCTGGCACAGCACGCCACTTCGCTGACGCCGGTCACGGCAGTAGCGTCGGCCTCGATGGGCGTGAGCGACAGCATCGACGCGGCACTCGCCTCGCTCGACCCGGCGGCCCCTCGCGTCGGTGTGGGGCCACTGCGAGTCGGGATGATCTGCCCGTACTCGCTGTCGATCCCCGGTGGGGTGCAGGCCCAGGTGCTCGGCCTGTCACGCGCCCTTCGGGCCAAGGGCATCGAGGTCCGCGTCCTGGCGCCGTGCGACGGCCCGCCGCCGGCCACCTTCGTCACGCCGCTCGGCAACAGCCTGCCGACGGCGGCGAACGGTTCGATCGCCCCGCTGGCCCCCGATCCCAGCTGTGCGCTGCGCACGCTTCGGGCGCTTGCCGACGAACGCTTCGACGTCCTCCATCTGCACGAGCCGTTCGCTCCGGGGCCGACGATGACCGCCCTTGCGGTACGCCCCGTGCCGATCCTGGCGACCTTCCACGCAGCCGGGCACAGCGCCAGCTACCAGTGGTTCGGGCCGGTGATCCGCGGCCTGGCGAAGAACATCGCCGACGCCGTCGTGGTCTCCAAGGACGCCAAGGTCCTGGTCGACTCGGTGGTCTCGATCCCGACCGAGGCGCTGTTCAACGGCGTCGACCTGGCCCAGTACCGCACCAGCGAGGACGTGCCGACGGACGGGCCGACGATCTTCTTCTGCGGTCGACACGAGGAGCGCAAGGGGTTGGACGTTCTGCTCGGCGCGCTCGACGACCTCGGGCCGGAGGTGCGGTTGTGGATCGCCTCGGACGGGCCGGAGACCGAGCGGCTGCGCCGGAAGTCGGCGGGGGACACGCGTGTCACTTGGCTCGGCCGGTTGAGCGATGCCGACAAGATCGCCCGGCTGCGCAGCGCCGACGCGTTCTGCGCCCCGTCGCTGCACGGCGAGTCGTTCGGCGTCGTGCTCATCGAGGCGATGGCCGCCGGGACCGCAGTCGTCGCCAGCGCGCTCGATGGGTACCGCAACGTGGCCACGGACGGCGTCGACTCGCTGCTGGTGCCTCCCGGGGATCGCGCGGCGCTGGCCGCGGCGCTGCGTCGCTGCCTCGCGGACCGGGCTCTCCGGGATCGACTGACCGCCGCTGGGCTGGCGAGATCCGAGGCGTTCTCGCTGCGAACGCTCGCCGACGAGTACATCACCCGATACCGGCGCCTGGCCGGACGGTCGGTCGTATGATGGCGCGATGGTCTTCGTCTACATCCTCCTCGCCCTGATCGTCCTGGTCGGGCTCTATGCCATCGGCGCCTACAACGGCCTGATCCGTGGCCGCAACGAGATCGAGAACGCCTGGTCGCAGATCGACGTCCAGCTCAAGCGGCGCATCGACCTGATCCCCAACCTGGTCGAGACGGTCAAGTCGGCCGGTAACTACGAGCGCGGCACGCTCGAAGCCGTCGTCCAGGCGCGCAACGCGGCGATCGCCGCCCCGCAAACCCCCGAGGGTCAGGCCGCTGCCAACGCCCAGGTCACCGGAGCGCTGCGCCAGCTGTTCGCCCTGAGCGAGGACTACCCGGACCTGAAGACCAACCAGAACTACCTGGCCCTTCAAGAGGAGCTCACCGCCACCGAGGGCCGGGTGTCCTACGCCCGGCAGTTCTACAACGACGCGGTCCTCAACTACAACAACAAGCTGCAGGCCTTCCCGACGGTGTTCTTCGCCCGGATGCTGAAGTTCGAGAAGCGCCAGTACTTCGAGGCCGACGAGGCTTCGCGCGAGGTGCCCAAGGTCGGCTTCTAGTGCCGCGGCCGTCGCAGGCCGCACATCACATCCTCGGCTCCGGCGCATCTGCGCCAACGTGGTGACCGGGCAATGTTCGACCTGATTCGTTCCAACAAGCGGCGTAGCACCGCACTCATCGCCGGCTTCGTCGGCCTGCTCAGCCTTGTCGGCCTGGCCGTCGGGCTGCTGATCGGGCACGGCTGGCAGGGCACCGTGATCGCGGTGGTGGTCAGCGGCGCGATGGCGTTCCTGTCGTATTGGAAGTCCGATGCGGTGGCGCTGGCCGTGTCTCGCGCCCGGCCGGCCGACCCGCAGCAGTATCAGCGGCTGCACAACCTGGTGGAGGGGCTGTGCATCGCCGCCGG
>CAZMHG010000120.1:0-7457 GCA_964565975.1 uncultured Ilumatobacteraceae bacterium
CGACCTGGCCAACGTCCAGACCCGCGCCCGACGCGACGGCGACGAGTGGGTGATCGATGGGCAGAAGGTGTGGACGTCGCTGGCCCACGTCTGCCAGTGGTGCTTCGTCGTCGCCCGAACCGAGCCAGGTTCGCAGCGACACCATGGTCTGAGCTTCCTGCTGGTCCCGATGGACCAGCCGGGCGTGGAGGCCCGGCCGATCCGTCAGATGACCGGCGGCGGCGAGTTCTGCGAGACGTTCTTCACGGCGGCGCGGACCGAGGCAGCGTTGACCGTCGGCGAGCCCGGCAAGGGCTGGGCGGTGGCGATGGCCCTGCTCGGCTTCGAGCGGGGGGTGTCGACACTCGCCCAGCAGATCGGTTTCGAGCGCGAGCTCGACCGGGTGATCGCGCACGCCCGCGCCAGCGGCGCCGACCGCGATCGCGTCGTCCGCCAACGGTTGGCCACGGCGTACAGCGGTCTGCAGCTGATGCGTTGGAACGCCCGCCGGTCGATGGGCTCGGGCGTGCCCGGCCCCGAAGCGAGCATCTCCAAGCTGTTCTGGGGCACGTGGCACCGCCAGCTCGGCGAGACGATGATCGACGTGCTCGGAGCTGCGGGGACGGCAGGACCGCCCGGCACGGCCGGTGGGCCTGATGGCGACGACGAGCGGCTGACCGTCGATCAGAAGCTCTTCCTGTTCACCCGCGCGGACACGATCTACGGCGGGTCGAACGAGATCCAACGCAACGTCGTCGCCGAGCGCGTGCTCGGACTTCCCCGCGCGTGAGGCGCGGGGACACGCCGCGCCACCCACACCGCACCCGTCTCCGGGTCCCGCAACGTTTACACCCCGCCCTTGGCTTCCGCTTCTGTGGCGATGTTTTGCGAGAGCGGGGTCGTAGACGTGCCTCGAGCCTGAACGGGCGGCGAGGCGGTTCCCTCCGGCAGGTCGCTGAGCTGCGCCGGGCTGGCCGCGGCGGACGCCAACTCATGAGCGTCAACGCGCGCAGAAGTCGACGCGTCGTAGGTGTATGTCGTGGCCCTTGCCGTCGTCGTACCCGAGGGCAGACCCAGCAGTGCCGTGAGGGCGGCGAGCACCAGGACGAGCAGCCGGTTCATCTTCTCGTCATTCCTGCCGTAGCTGGCTGGTCGGGGGCAACTCGACTGGTGCCTCGTCCGTGTACCAGGCGTACTCGATGGTCGACAAGTAGCCGTTCGATACCCACACGAGCACCTCACCCAGAGTCTCGCCCTGGCTATCAACCGCGACCGCGCGAACGGGCAGTGGACCATCGGGGACGGGAGCAGGCTCACACGACAGGGGAACCGCCAGCTCAAGCATGGTGGGCGGGCCGCCGGCGATTGAAGCGACCATCGACTGCAGATAGAGCATCTGCGCGGCTTCTTGGCTCGGCAGCGCACGGAGAACCCAGAGCAAGACTGCGTGTGTGCTGAGCGTCATTGACCGCTCCGAGATTGATTCGGTGTTGCTCATGGCGTGAACGCTGTCCCGAGCCTGACGACCCCGTCTACCACGGCACCTCTCACGACAACCGTCTGCCCGCCGATCGTGACGGGATCTTGAACGCGAGCGACCTTGGGTACGTCGTAACGGAAGGTCGCGATGCCGATGGTCGTCGTACCGCTACTGGAGGACGGCCTCGCCGAGGTGATGGCGGCAGGCCCGCCCACGGCGACCGCAACGCAAGCCGCGAGCGTGCAGAGCAGCAGCCATCGCATCAACCGCGCCAGCCATGTCACGGCGAAGACGCTCCCGGCCAGTGCGCAACACCACCACCAGGCAGGCAGACCATCCGTTCACCGGCCGCCGTCGTCAGCGTCCAGGCCTCGAACTGCTCGTCGGGCCCGCACTGCAACCGCTGCCCGCCCGCGAACCGCAGGGAGAGCAAACCCGACTCGTCAATCGACGCCGTCGCGATCCGCTGACGAAGCAGCCCGACGACGGCTCCCCCGCTGTCGGCCAGTCGATCGGGATCAACATCGACCGAAGCTGAGCCGCGCGACGAGATCTGGAATCGGGTCTCAAGCCGCAGCTCCGTTGCATCGGCCGTCTCGACAACCACCGCGAAGTCGAGACAGATGCGGCTGATTCTCTCCTTCCAGCGAGTACTCCATCACCCGGCACCTCCCCATCCCTTCGGAAGGGGGTGCGTTCCGTCGGGATTGATAGGTATGTGAGTCGCCGAGTTCGGTCCAGGTCTGCCGATCAGGCCAAGGGGCTGGCCTCCTTGGTTGTAGAACGGCACGTCACCTTTCGGGTACTGCGCGTTGGGCTCCATGATGCGCGCCGCGCCACCGTTCGCGGCCGTACCTAGTGCCCGCCAGACCGTGCCCTTGCCGTTGTTCGCCACCTCCGACACGAAGTCGTCCGCGACACCCGCCGGCCAGCTGACGACGCCCGCAGGGTCGTCGGCGGTGTCCGTGGGAACAACAGAGCCGGATGAAGTCGCAGACCTGCCTTGGGCCTCGACCGGTGGTGAGGCTGACCCGTCCCGCATGTCGCTGAGCCGCGCCCAACCTGAATCGGGGGCGGCCCCGGACCAGTGGGCATCGACGCGCGCTGTGGTCGGCCCGTCGTAGGCGTACGACGAGTCGCCGACGACCGCTCCGTGCGCGAGGAACGACCCCAGGGCGACTGCGAGCACCCACATCAAGAGTCGCCGCAGCGCGGTCATCGACTACTCGCCATCCTCGCTGAGGTGACCGGGCTCTTGATCGCAGTCCAGGATTGCGTTCAGCTCCAACTCGCGGCGACGGCGAACCTCGGCGTCGTGGGCGTGGGGCCAGGCGGGATCGGCTGCGAACAACGCATCGGTGATGTCCGTCGAATGGCAGCCGCGAGCTGAGAGCTGGTCGAGGACCTGCGTCGCCGTGAGCAGCGGGGACACCCACGATGCTCCCTCGGGTGGGCTGAGATGAACCCGGTATCGACCCACTTTGAAGGCGATGTCAACGGACATGGGACAGCATCCAGTTGGACTCGCCCGCCGACTCTGTCGGCCGAGAGACGGGGGTCGCCACGGACGACATTGTGCTCCAAGTCGCCAGTGGCGGTGCACGCCTGGTTCTGGCGTTTCTGCGCGGTCTGGCGACGTGAGCACCGATGCCGGTATCCCACTGATTCGCAGCTCGCGATGAGGTGCGTCAGCCGGCTGAGACGGTCACCGTGGGCCAGCCGGCCTCGGCGCCGATGAAGACACGGGGGATCCTGGTCCCGATCCGGGTGACGATCTCGTAGTCGATCGTCCCCGTGGCGATGGCCCACTCGGTTGCCGACGGCTCGCCGCGACGCGGGTCACCGAACAGGATCACCTCGTCACCCTCGGTCGCGCCACTGTCGGCGCCGAGGTCGACCATGAACTGGTCCATGCACACCCGGCCCCCGATCGTCAGACGCGTGTCGCCGATGGCCAACGGTCCGACGTTGCCGGCCGCTCGCGGCACGCCGTCGCTGTAGCCCAGCGGGACCAGCCCGACCCGTGTCGGCGCGGGCGTGTGGTAGGTGTGCGCGTACGAGAGGCCCTGGCCGGCGTCGACCGACTTGACCTGGACCAGCGGCGCACTCAACCGCATCGCCGGCGTGAGGACCAGGTCGGTGTCCACCGGCGCCAGCCCGTACAGCGCGATGCCGGGGCGGACCAGGTCGTAGCGCACCGCATCATTGGTGAGCAGCGCGGCCGAGTTGGCGGCGTGGCGAACCTCGAACGTCAGTCCGGCGCGCTCGGCCTGGGCGATGGCCGCTTCGAAGCGCTCGGCCTGGGCGAGGACCTCCGGGTGGCCCGGTGCGTCGGCGTAGGCGAAGTGCTGCATGATCCCGACGGCGCGGACCTGGCCGGCGCGCTCGGCCCGGACGACCTGGCCGACCAGGTCGGTGAACGCCTCGCCGTGCAACACGCCGTTGCGTCCCAAGCCGGTGTCGACCTTGATGTGGATGCGCGCCGATCGCCGGGTGGCCACCGCGGCGTCGGCGATCGCGTCGAGCATCCACGGCGCCGAGACCGCCAGGTCGACGTCGGCGCCAAGTGCGGCGCGCAGGTCCGCGTCCGGTGCGTACAGCCAGCACAGGATCGGCTCGCCCACTCCGCTCGACCGCAGTCGCAGCGCCTCTCCCAGCTGGGCGACGCCGAACCAGGTTGCCCCGCCGCGGCGTGCGGCGAACGCCGACGGGACGAGCCCGTGGCCGTATGCGTCGGCTTTGACGACGGCCATCACCTGCGCGCCGCCGGCACGCCCGGCCAAAGCCCGCGTGTTCTCGGTGATCGCTCCGAGGTCGATGGTCACGGTTCCGGCGAACTGGCTACCCACCCGGCCAGTGTCGCGCCGGGATCGGCTGTTGACACATCCACATCGAGGTCGGCGCTCGTTCGAGGCCGGACACTACTGTCCGGTCATGGCCGAGCCGGGCGAGCCGATCGACGTGCCGATCGACGTGCCGATCGACGTGCTGGTCGTCGGAGCCGGTCCGGCCGGCGCGGTGGCCGCGCTGGAACTCGTGCGCGCTGGGCTGCGCGTCGTGTGCCTGGAACAGGGACCGTGGCTCGACCCGGCCGGATTCGTCGGCGGCTCGCCGGAGTGGGAAGTTGCCAGCTCGCGGCCCTGGTCGTCGTCGCCGACGGTGCGCGCCGACCCCACCGAACTATCGATCGACGACACCGCCGCCGACACCGGCGTGCTGACCTGGGACGCCGTGGGCGGGGCGAGCGTCGTCTTCGCCGGGCAATGGCCGCGACCGACCGCCGACGATCTCGACGGCTGGCCGATCGGCCTCGACGAGCTCGACCCTTACCTTGACGAGGTCGCCGGCGACCTTGGTGTGTCCGGTGAGGCTGGCGGCGCGGCGCGTCTGCTGCCCCCACTCCCGATCGGGGCGCTGGGCGAGCGTGTGGCCGCGGCCCACGACCGGCTGGGTTGGGCGTGGTCGGCCGAACCGAACGCGATCCGCTCGATCGCCGGCGCGGGCCGTCCGGCCTGCACGGGGCTGGGCACCTGCCTGTACGGCTGCCCAACCGGCGCCAAGACGTCCGTCGACCGCACCCATTGGCCGGCGTTCGTCGCCGCCGGGGGCGTTCTGGTCCCCCACGCCCGCGCTTTGCGAATCGTCACCGACGACACAGGGTTGGCCACCGGGGTCGTCTGGGTCGACAGCAGGACTGCCACGGACGACGGTCGCGGCCAGCACCGCGGTGCCCACGACGGCCCGTTCGCCGGTATCGAGCGGTTCACCGCGGCGCGCGTCGTCGTGGTCGCGGCGAATGGGATCGGGGCGGCTCGGCTGCTGCTGGGGTCCGGTGTGGCCAACTCATCCGGCCAGGTCGGACGCGGACTGATGCTCCATCCGGCGGTACGCGTCCACGGGGTGTTCCACCACGACGGCACCGCCTGGCGCGCCCACGCCGGCGGACTGATCAGTCACCGTCGGCCGGGCGCAAAGTGGACGCTGACATGTCCGGCCGGCCCGATTGCCGCGGCCTATGCCCGTGGCGGCGTGTGGGGCCCCGGGCATCACCAACACGTCCGCCGCCATCTCGGCAACACCGCGGTGTGGACCGTCTCCGTCGACGACCCGCCCGAAGCGGCCAACCGGCTCAGGCTCGCCCACCAAACCGACGACCGAAGCTCGTCCCGGCCGGCCGTGATCGTCGACTACCGCATCGCCCCCTCGGTCCGGGCGCTGCTTGCCGAGCAAGCGCGCCTGGCCGAGTGCTCGCTACGTGAGGCCGGAGCACTGGAGACATGGACCGAACCGGTCACCGCCAGCGGTCACCTCCTCGGCACCACGCGGATGGGCACCGATCCGGCGACCTCCGTCACCGACCAGTGGGGGTTCAGCCACGACGTTGCCAATGTCCTCGTGCTCGGCGGTGGCCTGTTCCCGACGGGCGGGACCGTGAACCCGACCCCGGCAATCTGCGCGCTGGCGCTGCGCAGCGCCCGCCGCCTGATCGCCACGTGGGACACCGTGCCGCGCCGACCGCCTACCTGCGCCTGGTACCAGCCGACGGGCGCCAACCGTCCGGAGCGAGTCGCACGACTGCGGGCTGGGCCCACCCTGCCCGACGCGGCCCGTGCGGCGTTCGCCGTCGCGGCGGACCGGCTGATGCCGCCCGAGTCGGGCATGCCCGCCCCCTCGTCGTGCGGCACGCACCTGGACCCGCTGGATCGAGTCCTCAGCTGGCGACCCGAGCTCGCCGATCCACTCGTCGAGGCCCTCGCGACCCCGGTCCCGGCGGGCGAACCACTGGTGCGCTACGTCGCCGTCGCGGCCTACTCGTTGTGCCCGGCAGTGCGCGCCCTGCTCGGCCTGGACGAATCCGCCTGACGAATCCGCCTGAAGACGCCCCGGACGTCGCGGCCGCCCGCGCCGATCAGGTCGCCGAAGCCAGCGCCGACGCTGCGGCCGCGGCAACGGCGTGATCCTGCTGAGCCGAGCCACCGCTACACCCGACGGCGCCGATCAGCACCTCGCCGTCGCGTAGGGCGACACCGCCACCGAAGATCGCCAGCCGCTGACGGTTGGAGATGCCGTGCACCAGCGCCGGCTCGTCCTTGATCGCGCCCCACCACGCCTCGGTCGGCACACCACCCGTCGCGGCCACGCTCCACGCCTTGTCGGCGGCGACCTCGATCGAGAACGTCATCGCCCCGTCCATCCGCGCCGCGGCCACTTGATGGCCGCCCGGGTCGACGACGCAGACGCACATCCGGCAGCCGAGCTGGGTCGCCGCGGCGATCGCCGCCTCGACCACGAACTGCGCGGCGTGAAGGGTGATCGTGCGGGTCGGCGTCGAGCGCTCCATCAGCCGATCCTGTCACGTGCCGGTCGATGCGCCCGCCCGTGTGCCGGCCGACGCAGGTCGATGCCGGTTGACGATGCCGGTCGGATTGCCGGCCGACGCAGGCCGACGTTCCGGTCGCCGTGCGCGCACGCCCCGGCGTGCCCGGCGGGTGCGCCCTACAGTCCGTGGCCATGGCTACCGCCGTACCGCCCTCCCCGCCCCCGCCACACGCCTTGCTCGCCGGCAAGCGGGTGCTGGTCACCGCAGCGGCAGGCAGCGGCATCGGATCGGCCACCGCCAAGCGGTGCCTCGACGAGGGCGCGCAGGTGGTCATCGCCGACAGGCACGAGCGCCGTCTGCGCGAGACGGCGGCGGCGCTGGGCGTGCCCGGCATCGTCTGCGACGTCACCGACGAGGCCAGCGTGCAGTCGATGGTCGACCAGGCCTGGCACGAGCTCGGCGCGATCGACGTGCTCGTCAACAACGCCGGTCTCGGCGGCACGGCCGAATTGCACGAGATGACCGACGATCAGTGGGCCGTGGTCCTGGATGTCACGCTGACCGGCACCATGCGCGTCACCCGTGCCGCGCTCCGACGGATGTACCGCGAAGGCCACGGCGTGATCGTCAACAACGCCTCGGTGCTCGGCTGGCGCGCGCAAAAGGGGCAGGCCCATT
>CAZMHG010000121.1:0-293 GCA_964565975.1 uncultured Ilumatobacteraceae bacterium
AGGAGGAGATCTTCGGCCCGGTCCTGGCCGTCACGACGTTCACCGACGAGGCCGACGCCGTGCGCATCGCCAACGACACGCTCTACGGCCTGGGCGCCGGCGTGTGGACGCGGGACGCGGGCGTGGCCTACCGGCTCGGCCGCGGCATCCAGGCCGGCCGGGTGTGGACGAACTGCTACCACCTCTACCCGGCGCATGCCGCGTTCGGTGGGTACAAGTCGTCGGGCATCGGCCGGGAGAACCACAAGATGATGCTGGATCACTACCAGCAGACGAAGAACCTGCTCGTCAGC
>CAZMHG010000121.1:303-7444 GCA_964565975.1 uncultured Ilumatobacteraceae bacterium
GACAAGCTCGGCTTCTTCTGACGATGCCCGCAGTGCGAGTCGACGCCACCGACGAGGCGCTCGACCTCGTCGCCCGGCTGGTGAAGGTCCACGGACCCGTGCTCTTTCACCAGTCGGGGGGCTGCTGCGACGGCAGCAGCCCGATGTGCTTCCCGCTCGGCGAGTTCCGGATCGGCAGCAGCGACGTCCGCCTCGGCGACGTCGACGGCGCGCCGTTCTACATGAGCGGTCCGCAGTTCGAGTACTGGAAGCACACCCACCTCACGCTCGACGTCGTTCCGGGGCGTGGCGCCGGCTTCTCGCTCGAGGCACCCGAGGGCGTCCGGTTCCTGATCCGATCGCGGCTGTTCACCGACGACGAGCTCGCCGCGCTGCCGCCCGTGCAGGTTGGCGCCGACGACGGACCCGGTTGAACAGCTCCCGGTTCCAGGACTGGGGTCACACCCTCACACGGCGATCGCCGACGCGGCGCGTAGCAGCGCGTCGACGAACTCGTCGTCCCGGTCGCGATGGCCCGGCAGGTCTGCGGGATCGATTCGGCGGGCGACGACACGGCAGTAGTCGACGACGTCGGCGACCACGAGGCGCGTCGCCGACACGCCGTCTGCGTCGTGCGGCGCGCGGGACCCGCCCGGTCCGAGATCGAACGTCCCACCGCCCGGACCGGTGAGCACCACCCTGACCGGCTCCATTGCCACGCCGGCCAGGGCGACCAGGGCCGGGAGCCCACCGACGGAGAGCGACGACATCGTCCGCAGCTCGGACGGGGGCGGGACGTCGAGCGGCCTGCCCGTGGCCCGCCGGATGTCGTCGGCATGGGTCCAGATCTCGAAGGCGCGGGCGACGAGCGCGGTCGAGGCGTCGAACGGCCAGGCGTGCAACGGTGTCGGACGGGACGGGTCGAACGACGCGCCCTGCACGTGCGCGACGATCCGATCTGCCGCGACCCGCCATCGCCGGACAGCTGCGAGCGGGTCGACGTCGGGACCTGCCGCGGCGACCTCGTCGACCGAGACGCGCAACGGGCACGGGCGGCAGGTCGGTCAGGCCCAACTGGCGCAGGGTGTACTCCTCGATCACGGTGAGGTGGACGACGAGCTGTCGGACGGTCCAGTCGTACGGCGCGGCCGCAGCCGACCACTCGCCGTCGTCCAGTTCGGCGAGCAGCGCGGCCATCGCCGCGACACGAGCCGCATAGACGTCGGGCACCGATGCGGCCGCGACCGGCCGACGCGGGCGCGCCGCAATCGTGGCCAGCAGCCCGATGCGCACCGCAGTGGGTGGCGTCGCCGCGACGGTGTCGGCAAGTGCGGAGACGACATCGGCGAGATCGAACCGGTCGGCCAGGTCGTCGATGAACTCGGCCGATGCATCGCTCGCCCCACGGCTGGCGGTGTCGTGACGGTCGTCGGTCATGTGAGCCTGACCTCCTCGTGTGCTCGAAGTTCGGTGGCCAGCCGGTGCAGGCCGAGCCGGATCCTGGACTTCGCGGTGCCCTCGCTGGAGCCCGTCGCGACGGCGACCTGGCGGAAGCTGAGGCCGTCGAAGTATGCCAGTTCGATCGCCCGGCGCTGCGCCGGGGGGAGCGCGCTCACCGCGTCGCGCACCCGTTGCCCGGCGAGCAGCGCGATCGCTGCCTCGTCCACACTCGGCGCGACCACCGGCTGGACGCGGGTCGCCCGATCCTCGGTGGCCACCCTGCGCCCGTGCCGGCGGAGCACGTCGATGCACCGCCGGCGACCCATCGTGACGAGGAACGCCCGGAGGTTGCCGCGGGCGGCGTCGAACCGCTCGGGATGATCCCACAACGCGGCGAACACCTCCTGGCAGATGTCCGCCGAGTGGGCCGCGCCGACCAGGCGCAGGGCGATGCCGTACACGACGGCGCCGAACTGGTCGTACACCACGGCCATCGCCGAGTCGTCGCCCGCGGCGATCCGTTGGACGAGCGACACCTCCCACGGGTCAGCCATGGCGACCACGGAGCGTGAGCGTAACCCCCCTGGCCGATCGTCGATGACGGCGGGCGCGACCATGTCGTTGGCGTGCGCGGGCTGGTCAGGCGAAGAGTGGCGACGACAGACCATTGCGCCGGGCGACGTCGATGATCGCCGGCAGGCTCTCCATCGTCACCGGCCCGGCCGGGGCGTTGGCGTCCAGGTCGGCGAAGAACGCCGACGCGCGGTGCCCGGACGTGACCAGCTGCACGGTCGCGGTGTCGCTGGCGATGCGGTAGCTGTGCAGCGTGCCGCCGGGCACGCGCACCACGTCACCGGCGCGCAACGTGGTCACCGTGTCCTCGACGACCACCTCGACCTCGCCGGCGACGCCGATGTACACCTCGTCCCACGGGTGGGCGTGTGGCGGCGGGCCCGAGTCCCGCGCACCGTGAAACTGGAAGATCTCCACCTGGCCGCCGGCGACGTCGACCCGAAACGTCTCGCCGATCACGTTCAGTGTGCGGCCGACGAGCCCCGACGACCGCTTGGCGGCGGCCTGCTCGTGGATCGCCATGTCGAACACATGGTCGAACGCGGCGACCTTGCCGTCGGGCCCGAAGCGCCAGACGTGCGCCTCCGTGGTCGGCGGGACCTCGCCGCCACCGGCGATGCTGCCCTGGTGTCGCACCGGCACGGTGACGTAGTCGCCGCTCACGCACAAGGCGAGCGGCTGGAAGTGGGTCAGCACGACCTCGTCGGTCAACGCCGGGAAGAACCCGGCAACCTCGTCCTTGCCGTGGCGCTCGCGCAGGTAACCCAGCCCGGTGTCGCGGATGCCTTCGTCCCAGACGATGTCGTCGGCCAGGTGGCCGAGGATCGTCTCGACGTCCCCGCTGCCGAAGGCCTCGTAGATCGTCGCCACCGTTGCTGCATGATCGGCCATGGTCGTGTCCCCCATCTCGTTCGTCGTCCGTTGTGGACGTGGTGACAGGGGTTCGCCGGCCGAGCCGGAACGGATCACAACACGACGAGCGCATCCCCGCCGCCGTTGGCAGGGACCGGGGCATGCCCGGCTGCCGCACCGCCAGGTCAGCGCACTGGCCTACCCAGCGGTCCGGTCGAGGATTGCCGCCAGCGCGGCGCGCAGCTGCGCGGTCTCGTCGCCCGTCGCCGCAGCCGCCCTGAAGGCGACGTAGTTGTCCGGGCGGACGAGCAGGGCACCCGTGTCGGCGATCTCCCGGCGATCGGCCCACGCGCCGTACGGATCCTCGATCCCGCAGCCAGGCCCGATCGCCACGGTGCGAATCTCGACGCCGAACTCCTCCGCGGCTGCCTGTGCCGCGGCAATCCACGGCTCGCCGCCGATGCCGGTCAACACGGTGAATGCGCCGCGCCCGGCGATGTCGAGTGTGGAGACCCGCCGACCGCCGCGGGTCACCCAGGCGTGCGGCAGCTTGGCGCCCGGCCACGTCGTCGGTTGCGCGTACAGCTCCGGGTCGCGTCGGTAGTCGGGCATCGGCGTTCCGTCGCCGACCACGGCGGTCGACGCGTAGCGCTGGTTGTGCTCCACACCGTGCGCGTTGAACTCGTACGACTTGTAGGCCACCGCCTCGCGCATCGCCGCGCGGGTCTGCTCGCCCTCGGCACCGGGCGCCTGCAACAGGGCGAGGCGCTCCGCCAGCAGACCGGCGTCCGACGCGTCGTCGAGACCCAGCGCCGCGGTGATCCGCGCGGTGTCGACCACGCTCTTGTTGGCCCGCTCGACGATCTGGCGGGCGACGGGCGCGCGCTCGGCGGAGTACGTCGCCAGCAGCCCCGGCCCGGCCACCCCGCGGCACGCCAGGGCCAGCTTCCACGCCAGGTTGTAGGAGTCCTGGATCGAGGTGTTCGACCCGAGACCGTTCGTCGGCGGGTGGCGGTGGATCGCGTCGCCGACGCCGAACACGCGGCCACGCGACAGCTCGGTGGCGAAGTGGTGGTTGACCGTCCACGGCGCCCGCGACAGGACGCGGATGTCGAACTCGTCCGAACCGATCAGCCGGGCGGCCAGGGCCTGCACGGCGGCATCCGACAGGTCGGGCGGCCCGGCGGCGGGGTCGAACCCCCAGATCAGCATCCACTCCGTCCACGGCTTGACCATGCGCAACACGCCCAGGCCGACGCCATGCTCGTCGGCGCCCGGCTGGAGCATCCAATACAGCACCGACGGCCGGTGGGCGACATACCTGCTGAGGTCGGCCTCGAAGACGATGTTGAACGCGCCGCCCAGCACCCCCGGCCCCTCGTACGGAAGGCCGGCGTGCTCGGCCACCAGGCTGCGCGCACCATCGGCGCCGACCAGGTACTTGGCCCGGATCCGCTGCACCTGGCCGGACAGCCGGTCACGGACCTCGGCGATCACGTGGTCCGGTGTCTGCTCGAACCGCAGGTACTCGGTGTCGAAGCGCATCTTGGCGCCGCGCTCCTGGGCGGCGGAGATCAGGATCGGCTCGACGATGGTCTGCGGCGCGTCGACCATCGAGCACGGGCTGGCCGACACGTAGTCGGCATGACGGATCGGGTCGGTCCCCCACGACGGCACCCGGCCAAGTTCCTGGCCGGCAAGGCTGGTGCAGTACGTCGTGTTGGACATCAACTCCCACGGCGTTGCCTGGGCCATCAGCCGCTGCTCCACGCCCAGGTCGCGCAACACCTCGACGGCGCGCTGGTTGGTGATGTGTGCTCGCGGCGTGTCGGCCAGCCACCCGTACTTGGTGATCACGGTCACCTTGACGCCATAGGTGGCAAGGGCCAGCGCCAGCGCGCCACCGGCAGGCCCGGACCCGACCACAAGAACGTCGGTGTCCATCGAGATGTCGTCCACGTCAATCGGCATCCGGGCATCTGATCCCTTGTCGATCGCTTTGTCAAGACAAAATCTATTTTCATCCTTTCGGTCGATCGTTACACTCTGCCCGTGGCACACCGATCGCTGACCGAGCGGATGTACGAGCAGTTGCGATCGAGCGTGCTCTCCGCCGAGCTCCAGCCAGGCCAGCAGCTGCGGCCCCAGGAACTGGCAACCGCCAACGACGTCAGCCTCGTCGTCGTGCGCGAGGCGCTGAATCGCCTGGCCGGCGAGCATCTCGTCGTCAACACTCCCCAACGCGGCTTTCGCGTCACGCCGATCAGCCTGGACGACCTCGCCGACCTGACCGACGCGCGAGTGCTCAACGAGTGCGCGGCGATCCACCTGTCGGTCTCGCTCGGCGATCTCGACTGGGAGGCCACGCTGAGCGCTGCGCATCACCGGGTCAGCAACACGCCGATGGGCCCGGACAACTGGCATCTGTCGGCCGAGTGGACCGCGGCGCACACGGCGTTCCACGGCGCCGTCGTCGCCGCCTGCCCGAACCAGCGACTGCTGCGCCTGTGCGCCTCGCTCGGCGAGTCGGCGGCGATCTACCGGTGCTTCGCCCAGCGCTACGACCACGGCCGGCGCAACGTCGCCGAGGAGCACCGCAAGCTGTTCCATGCGGCGATCCGCCACGACGCCGACCGCGCCTGCCGGCTGCACGAGCAGCACATCCGGCGCACCGCGTCGATCGTCGCTCGCGGGATCGACGCCGCCACCCTGCCCGCCTGAGGCACCCCGGACGCGGCTTGTTCGCGCCCCGACTACTCTCGGCGTCGTCGGCGTCGAAAAAGGGGTTCGTATGGCCGAGCGAGACGCGGGCTTTGCCATGCACCTTCACCGGTTGGTCGACCGGCACCGATGAAACCGACGCGTGCACGCCAACTTGTCGTCCCCGACCAGCGGTGGGTGTCCGACAACGTGTGGTCGAGCGCGCTTCCGAGTTGGTGGTTCACCCTCAAGGGTTCGTGGTTCCAGGGCAACTCGTCGACCGAGATGGAGGCCCTGCTTGAAGGCCACACGGCGGCGGCGACCGGCGACGCGCTCAGCGATCGGCTGGTCCGCCTGCACCTGGTGCGGGTCAACACCTACACCCCCGACAGCGGAATGTTCACCCGCCTGCGCGAGTCGATCCCGCCGGATGCGCATGCCGACTGGGCGATCTTCCACGCGATGGAGGCCGGCTCCCACCTGCGCACCACCCTCGACATGGACGCAGCCGTCGACTGTTGCCATGCCAGCCTGGCCAGGGCGCGTCTGGCGCACGATCAGTACGTCGACTCGATCGCCGGGAACGCCGTGATCGACACCGGCTTGATCACCGGCGCGTTCGACGCGGCGGAGCGCGGTGTCGAGTTGGCCTACTCGCTGCCGGGCAACGTGCCGTACTCGCCGGCCGCGGTACCCGTGCTCCGGGCACAGAACCTGGCATTGGTCGCCATCGGCCGCGGCGACCTGCATGCCGCCCAACATCACCTGCGGACGATGCGCGACCTGACGAGCCATCTCGACGAGCAGCCGCGCCACGTGCTGCAGATCATGCAGCAATGGATCGCGCTGACGGTCGGCGCCGAGGCGTCGTTCCAAGTGTTCGGCCCGGGGACACAGGAGCTGCGCAACCAGCTGCTGACGCTGCTGGTCCGCAACGACGTCGAGATGGATGCCCTGCAGGACAAGTTCTGGGGGCTGATGGAGGGTGCGACCCGAGACGAGGTCACCGGCCTGCTCACGGCGACCGCAACGCGGACCACCTTCGACGCGGCGACGCTGAGCAACTCGGTCTCGCTGCTGCTCGTCGGGCTCGACGAGTTGGCGGCGACGCGCGGCTACATCGATTCCAAGGAGTACCACCAACTGCTGCGCACGCTTGCCGGGCGGCTGGTGCGGACCTGCGGCAGCGAACGGACGGTCGGCCGGGTCGCCGAGACCAGGTTCGTCGTGCTGGACACGTTCTCGTCGTCCCGAACGCTGCGCGCCCTGGCGACCAGGATCCGGCGGGTGCTCGGCACGCCGATGCACACCTCGGCACGCCAGGAGGTGACGATCAGCCCGGTCATCGTGATCAACTCGTCGGGGCAGAACCCACCCGACGACACCGAGCCGTGGACCGATGCCTCGCTGGCCCTCGACGCCGGCCGTGGGCCGATCATCACCTTGACCGAGACGATCGCCCGGCAGCGGGCGATCAAGGCCGAACTGACCCAGGAGATCCGGGCGCCGCGTGTGCGCCAGCGGGCACCGCTACAGCTGCAACCAATCGTCAACGCGGCCACCGGTCGGGCCGTCGCCGCGGAAGCACTGCTTCGTT
>CAZMHG010000122.1:0-7389 GCA_964565975.1 uncultured Ilumatobacteraceae bacterium
AATCGATCGCCACCTCCAACTGTCGGTCGGTCTCCGACTCGCTGAACGACTTCCGCAACAGTTCACGGAACAGCCCCTCACGCAGCGTCCCGTCCGGGGCTCGCCCGACCGCCTTCGCGATCGCCCGCACCATGGGCGCGTGCTCCAGCACCGCTCGGGCGAAGATCCGCTTCGAGGCCTGGATGTCCGCCCCGGCGAAGGTGAGACCGGCCGTGGTCAGCCGGATGACACCGTCGTCGAGCTCGGCGAAGCGGAGCAGCTCCAACGCGTCGACCAGCGGCAGCAGGTCGTCGACCTCGAACCCCAACTCGTCGGCCGTGTCGGCGATCGACGACGGCCCCAACCCTTGGAGCACCTCGGCCAGACCTGACAGCGCGTCCACACTCGCGTGCGGCAACGGCAGCGATCCTGGTGTCGCCGGCGAGGGCGCAGCCAGCTCGCCGGCCGCGTCGGCTCGGCCGGTCATCACCGCGTAGATCCGATCGACCAGAGCCTGGAACGGCGCGCTGTTGCGGTCACGCGGGCGGCCGAGCGCGATCGGAAGCTCCAGGCGGACACGGCCGGGCGCCGAACCCAGGATTACGACCCGGTCGGCGAGGAGCACCGCCTCTTCGATGTTGTGCGTGACGAGCACGAATGACGTGATCGGGAACTCGTAGGAGGTCCACAACTCCATCAGCTCGCCCCGCAAGTTCTCCGCTGTCAACACGTCCAACGCCGAGAACGGCTCGTCCATCAGCAGCACCTCGGGTTCCACCACCAGCGCACGTGCAAACCCGACGCGCTGGCGCATCCCACCCGACAGCTCCTTCGGGTAGGCGGACTCGAACCCGTCGAGACCGATCAGGTCGATCGCCCGCTCCGCCCGACGCCGGCGTTCCGCGGGGGCGACGCCTTTGGCCTCCAGCCCGAGCTCGACGTTCTGCAGCACGGTCAACCACGGCAACAACGCGAACGTCTGGAACACCATCGCCGTTCCTGGGTTCGGGCCTGTCACCGGCCGCCCGCGGTAGGTGACCGCACCCGACGACGGGGAGATCAGACCGGCGATGCAACGCAACAACGTCGACTTTCCGCTCCCTGACTTGCCGAGCAGCGCCACGACCTCGTTGGCGCGCACCTCCATCGACACGCCCTCCAACACGGGAAGCTCGCCGTCGGAGGTGGCGAAGGTCTTCGTCACTGCGTGCACGACCACCAACGGCGCATCGGCCGTCCCGGCGCGCCGAACAACGTCCGTCACGTGCATCTCCCTACCTCCATTGCTCGGCGGCACACAGGCCGCCGCCCGGGAGCAACGAGAGACAACAGGGGCCGACGTGGCGCCCCGGCCGAGCCGGCCGTCGTCAGCAGCCGACGACGATCAGAGCCAGGGACGCACACGATCGACTACTGCCATCGCTCATCGTCCCACCTCCTCTGATCCGTGCCCGTTACCAACGGGCGTGGGCACTGTAGCCCCATCGCGGCCCCGAGTTGCATGACAGCGCCAGAGCGGGCAAAGTGCGCTCGTGGCCGACGGCTTCGTGGACGTGGTCAATCCGACGCTCGTAGAGCTGCGTCGGTGGGCGCTGGCGGGTATTGAAGAGCCGATGCAGGACTGGGATCTCATCGTGTCCGTGCATGAACCCGACCTCGACCTCCTCGACCTCATCGAGGAGGAGTTCAGCCTGCATTCTTCCTAAGCTGTCTGTACATCAGGGCCGGGGACGACGTGCGTGGGGGGAGGTCTGCGGAACTCATCCCGCTCATGCACAGCGCGGAGGGGCGCGAGCACTCGTGGATTCGGACCTGGTTGCGACGGACGCAGGAGTTGATCGCGACGCCTTCCACCTTCGACTACGTGGCGTGGTGCGGAGGCGGACTCGCCTCCCGACCGGAGTAGTGCCGATCTGCCGCTCGGCGCTCGACCGTTGACCAGGCATCGCGGGGAATCCGTTGGGCGCGGTCGAGCCATTCGGATGGAGAGTCTGTTCGGGGCGCGGGCGCCAGCCGGTACAAGCAAGGAGGACGGGCAGTGAGCGTCAGGATCGGCCCCTGTCAACCAGGAACCCGCGAGTGATTGTCGGCGCAACTGACGCCGGTGTCGATGATCCGGATGCGTTCGAGCGTCTGATCGCACCGCATCGACGCGAGCTACTGGTGCACGCCTACCGGATGCTGGGCTCGACGCAGGACGCGGAAGACGCATTGCAGGACGCATTGACCGCAGCGTGGAGCGGCCTCACCGGCCTTCGGTCACCAGACGCGCTACGGGGGTGGCTCTACCGCATCACCACCAACGCTGCGCTCCGGGCCGCCAAGCGGCGTGGGCCTCGGATGGTGTCGTGGGAGCACGGCGCGGCGGCCGATCCCCGAGCCGATCTCGGCCGACCGTTGGAGGACGCCGGGTGGGTCGAACCGCTCCTCGACCTTGGGCTCGAGCCCGGCCCGGAGGTGGCGGCGTTGCAACGCGAGCACGTCGAGCTCGCCTGGATCGCCGCGCTGCAGCATCTCCCGGCGACGCAGCGAGCGGTGCTCGTCCTGCGCGACGTTCTCGGCTTCTCCGCGGCCGAGACCGCAGAGGTTCTGGAGACAACGACAGCCTCCGCGAACAGCGCCCTCCAACGAGCCCGCGCGACGCTCGCCATTCGCAACTTCGATCGGGACGCAAGACCCGTTCACGGGTTGGACCGCGGGGTCATTGAGGCGTTCGTCGAGGCGTTCAACCGAGGCGACGTGAATGGTGTGGTGCGGCTGCTCGCCGAGGATGCCCGGTTCACGATGCCGCCGCTGCCGGCATGGTTCGACGGGCGGACCGACGTGTCGGTGTTTCTCGCCGAGAGCGTGTTCGCCACCCCGTGGCGGGTACGTCCAATCGGGATCGTCAGAGGATGGCCAGCGGCGCTGGGCGATCAGCTCTGGGACGGCGAGTGGCGGCCGGGCGCTCTGATGATCCTGCACGGGACAGGCGGCGAGATCTCGTGGCTGGCCACCTTCGTCGATCCGCGCCTCGTTCGAGCGTGGGCGCAGATTCGTCCCTGACGACCGATGAGTTTCCGGTGCGCCGCGTCTCTCAACGGGTGAGAGGCACCGGAACGAAAGGAGCGCATCATGCGCACGCTCATTGTCAACAACATCGTCTCCCTCGACGGGTTCTACAGCGACGCGGCAGGCAACCCGCTCGCCCTCGACATGGACGGTGCGTTCGACCGCGCCAACCTCGAGAGCATCACCGCTGCGGATGTCGTGCTCCTTGGTCGTGACTCGTTCGACGGGTTCAGCTCGTACTGGCCCTTGATCGCCAACGCTCCCGAACCCGCCGACCCAGACGCCCCCGAGGCCCGCACCCTGGACGAGACCAACCGGACGATCAGCCGGCACTACAACCGTCTCCCCAAGGTCGTCGTCAGCGACCGCGGCCCGATCCCCACCGAGAACGCCTGGTACCAGACCACGACCGTCATCCCCCGGGCAGGCGTCGCCGCCTGGCTCGCCGAAGCCAAGGCCGCCGGAGACGGGAGCATCGTGGTGTTCGCCAGTCACCACACGTGGAACCCGTTGCTCGCCCAAGGGCTGATTGACGAACTGCACCTGATGGTCAGCCCGGTCGCGCTTGGCACCGGCACGCCACTGTTCACCGAACCGGCGCGCCTGGAGCTGATCGGTGTGCGGCGCTTCGAGGACTCGTCCAACGTCCAGCTCCGCTACCAGCCCGCCAACGCGCCGAGGGGGTCTATCTCGTGAACGGCGTTTCTGGTGTCGCTGGCCAAGCCCGAAGGATGAACTGGTGCTGCCTCGTGGTGCCTTCTTTTACCGAGTGAGTAGAGATTCGGCCCGGGTAGAAGTCGGCGGCGGGGTGCTTGCTGGCGTTCGTACGCTGAGCCCATGTCCGTCGTCGAGTGGCCCGAGGAGCCGGGGCCCATGGTCCTGACTCCGAAGCAGGCGCTCGAGCGCGCTCGCCCCCTGCCCGACGCTGATGCGTTGGCGATCGTGGGCCTCTCGATCGAGGAGTGGCAGGCGCTGCAGGACGCGCTGTCCGAGGCCTGACGCGTGGCCGCGGTCCGCGCTCGACACGATGGTCCTGAGCGCACTCCTTCATCCGTCGCGTTCGCACCCGGCAGCTCGGGGCTACCGGAGGCGGATCGCCCGCCGCCCGATCGTCATTTCGTTCGTGGTGCTCACCGAGCTCTGCTGCGGCGCCCTGAAGTCAGGTTGGGGTGAGCTTCGGGGCCGAGCGCCCGAGCGGTGGGTTGCGGCCACGGCGCTCTACCTCGACATCGACCTCGTCTGCGACGGCTCGGTCGTCGCAGACGTTGCGGGCCTGCACGTTGTCGGCCGGTGACACCGAACTGGGGGAGCTGCCTGCCCATCAGCGTGGCTGACGGGCACGGTTCCGACCTGCGGAGATGTGTTGTGTCGCTGGGGGAATCGAACTGCCGCCTGCGAGACTTCGTCACTCCTGGTCAGCGAGCATCATTCCTGGTAGGCGCCGGTTTCTGTGTGACCTGGAGTGACCGCCAGTGTGCGTGCGAATCACACATTCCGCGTCCTACCGCGTCCTGCGTCAGCGTCTCGGTGGCTCTGCACGTCGTCACGCGCAGTGAGGTTTCACCGTCCGTGACTGGGTGGTCGTCGACGGCGTCAGCGTCGCCTGACGCCTGCAAGATTCGTCGACGAAAGTCGGCTCGACCCACGATCGGCCGCGAAGTCATCTACTCCTCGCGCCGCGCCTCGTAGTAGCGGTCGAGGTGTTCGAGATCCTTGGCACGGCCGGTCGCCTGCTTCAGGGCTTCTCACGTGGCCACGGTGAGGACCATGACCGGTTGCTGGTCCAGTTCGGCGCTCACGGCGTCGTCGGCGAGGTCGGCGTAGCCCGACGGTGCGCCATCCAGGGCGAAGACGATTTCGGCCGGACCGGCCTTCATCATTAGGTGGAGGGTGTCGTACTGCGACCACAGCTCGACGGGCGTGCGCGGGAACCAGGTTCCTGCCTCTTCGGCCGTGTAGAGCCCGGCCTCGAGCTCGTCAAACGCACGGCGAGACGCTCGAGGTTCTTGCGATCACGGGCCGGAGTGACGTCGAGGTCGACGGTGGTCGGTACGGGGAGATCGTGGATCTCGGCGGCGATGCCACCGATGACGACGTATCGCACGCCGTGCTTGTTCAGCACGCGGACGATTGTGCCGGGGTCGAGCTCAGGCACTGGTCCGGTGCCGCGCGAGCCGCGCGCGATCGCGCTCGCGCTGGCCGGCGAGCTGCTCGGCGGGCAGCAGCGCCTCTGCGGCAGCGAGAGATGAGGTGTGCGTGTCGGACGGGGCCAGGCGCATCCGCAACTCGAGACCGGTCGCAGCGAGGATCCGCACCAACGTGTCGACCGACGGGGACCGACGCCCCGACTCATACGCAGAGACAGCAGCCTGGCTCGTGCCCGCGCGCTCAGCGAGCTCGGTCTGAGTCAGGCCGGCCTGGCGGCGTGCCATCCGGACGAGGTGCCGCGAGTAGGTCTCAGACGCCATGGTTCGACTATACCGGTACCGATATAGCTGGCGATGAGAGGCCTGGGCCCGAACGGCTCTCAGGTCGACGGCGGCTTGGCCAGCAGGAGGCGAGCGAACTTCAGCAACTGATCGGCTGATGCCGTTGTCTGGGAGAGTCCTCCGTCGTGGGAGAGTCCTCCTTCACCGACAGGATCGCCTTGCCAGAGAACGTCGGGACGAGCTGCGTCCTCACCGCGGCGCGTGCGTCTGGGTCCAGCTCGGCGAGATACGGACCGATGTTGTGCAGCTCGAGCTGAGCGTTCCGCAAGAGCTCTCTGCTGGAGCAGAGGATGCTCGTGCCTCACGTCGAGGAGAACCGACGAGATGAACGGCGCGAGTTTGGCGCGTCATCCGAGGAGTCATTCGATTGCCTCATCGTCGTCGTTCCCAGTCGACGCCGAGATTCACTCCGTAGGATTATCCGACAGATGTCGACGGCCGTCTCACCGGGCACCCCTGTCACACAGCGCAACGGATGGTTGTGGTGCGCGGTAGCCGCCGTCCTGTTCGGCGCAGCGACCCCGGCGACCAAGCTCGTCGTCGGCAACCTCGGTTCGGTCGCCCTCGCCGGTCTGCTCTACCTCGGCGCGGCCCTGGCAGTCGCGCCGTTCGCGCTTCGCGAGCGCCACACGCCAGCAACTGGTCGCCAACGCGCCAGGTTGTTCGCCGCGGTCGCTCTCGGCGGTGGTTTGGCGCCGGTGCTACTGGTCCTCGCGCTCGACCGCACGCCGGCCGGGACCGTGTCGTTGTTCCTCAACCTCGAATTGGTCGCCACCGCCGTCATCGCTCGGGTCTTCCTCCAAGAACACATCGGCCGACGCGCCGCGCTCGGCATCACCATTGTTGTCCTTGGCGGCGTGATCCTCGTCGGCACCTCCACTGGCGGTGTCGTCATCGGCGCTGTTCTCGTTGCCGCCACCTGCGCGTGCTGGGGAGTCGACAACGCCATCACCGCCAGCCTCGACAGCTACACCCCGGCGCAGATCACCTTCGCCAAAGGCCTCGTCGCCGGCACCGTCAACGTCCTTCTCGGCATCGCCCTCGACGGGGCTCCTGCGTTGCGGTATCTGCTCGCCGCGCTGGCCATCGGTGCGGTCGGCTACGGGCTGTCGATCATGCTGTGGATCACCGGGGCCAGGCTTGTCGGCGCGGCACGCGGACAGGTCGTCTTCGCGCTCGCTCCGTTCATCGGCGCCCTGCTCGCCTGGCTCGTCAACGGCGACCGGCTCACCATGACGACCGTCGTCGCATTCACCGTGTCGCTCGCCGGCGTCTTCGTCGTAGCAACCAGCCACCACGGGCACCGCCACCATCACGTGACGATCGAGCACAGCCACCCGATCGACCCTCACGACGATCACCATCGGCCCGATGCGATCGAGGTGCTCGCCGGTACACACCATCGGCACCTGCCGATTAGCCACGACCACGCGCACCTCCCCGACCTCCATCACCGCCACGCTCACTGACTCCTGGCACGGTCCTGCCTTGTCGCAGCGGTGTCACCTGTCATGCAAGGACGCAAGATCGGCGCTCCACGAGGGCCCGGTCGATCGAGACGTCGTTCGCCCCGCAGGACAGCAGAGCAAGCCGCACTTCAGACGTCGGAGGCGTGGAGCGCCCGAACCACTGCGTCTTCGACGAGGTGGTAGCTCGTGAGCTCCTGCTCGAGGCGCAGGTTGGCGCGGATGCGGTTGTCGCGCAGGTCGTCGTAGACGTCGCGCTCGGCACGGGTGAGATGGGGCAGGTCGCGGCGCACCTGCACCGGCTCGACACCCCACTGGGCCTCGTGGGCGTGCAGGGTGGCGTGGTCCATCAGCAGCGAGCCGACGTGCGCCAGCCTCGAGCGGAGCAGGTCGAGGATGGCGAA
>CAZMHG010000123.1:0-7363 GCA_964565975.1 uncultured Ilumatobacteraceae bacterium
TCGCCGGTGGCCTTGCCGTCCCACGACTGCACGGTGGTGGCGATCAGGTCGGCGACCTCGCCCTGATAGTGGCTGATCACGTAGCCGGCGGCACGTTGGACCCACGCGTCGACCTTGGCCTGCAGCTCGGGCTCGTCCACCAGGCGGCGGCCGATCTGGACCAACGTGTGGTCGATGCGCCGGCGCAGCTCGCTGTCCGGGTCGGCGCTGGCATCGAGCATCGCCGTCTTCAGCTCACCCCACAGCGAACGCAGCCACGCCCGCACGTCGGGCTGGGCGAGCAGTTCGAGCTTCAGCTCCTCGCCCTTGGCCAACAGCTCGGGGTCGTCACGCAACCGGCCGGCGAAGGCCACGACCCGCCGGTTGATCGAGCGGCGGACGTCGTGGTCCGGGTTGGTGGCCAGCTCGTGCAGGAAGCGGTTCACGCCCGAGTAGATCTTCTCGAAGATCTTGTCGTCGATCGACTCCGGGATCCACCACGGCGACTCGTTCTCCAGGCGCCCGCGCAGCGCCGTGCGGTTGTCGTCCAGGAAGTTGCCGAGGCCGGTCAGCACGGCGTCCAGCAGCCGGTCGTGGTGGCCACCCTCGACGGCCAGGTCGACGACCCTGCCCACGAGTGGGGCGACGGCGATGCCGCGCACCCGCCGTTCGATCAACGACTCGACCGCGCCGCCGATCTCGCGGTCGTCGAGCACCTCGAGCGCGCCGCCGAGCGCGTCGGCCAACCCGCTGCCGGCCCGGGCCGCGTGCTCCGGCTGGGCGAGCCATGCCCCAAGCCGCCGCCCCACGTGGGCGTTGGCCAGCCGGGCATCGAGCACGTCGCTCGTGAGGAAGTTGTCCTGGACGAACTCGCCGAGCGACCGGCCGATCTGGTCCTTGCGCCGGGGCACGATCGCCGTATGCGGGATGGGGATCCCCAGCGGATGACGGAACAGTGCGGTCACGGCGAACCAGTCGGCCAACGCGCCGACCATCGCCGCTTCGGCGAAGGCGCGCACGTAGCCGACCCATGCGTGGTCCTGCTCCACGCCGCGAGCGACGAGGAACACCGCGGTGACGACGAGCAGCAAGCCGGTGGCGACCCGCTTCATCCGGCGCAGTCCGGCGTGCTTGTCCGCGTCGCCCGCGGACATCGCCCCCGGCGATGGTGAGCCTGCTGCCATCGCCCGGGACGCTATCGGCACCGGGGCCCGGCCTATGGTGGCCCCGATGAGGGTCCAGCTCGACAGCACCAAGTGCCAGGGCCACAACCGTTGCTACGCGCTCGCGCCCGATCTGTTCGACGTGGACGACTACGGGCAGGCGTTCGTGCGCGGCGACGGGCGCGTGCCCGCCGGCGACGAGGACCTTGCCCGCCTGGCAGTGGCCAACTGCCCGGAGTACGCGATCTCGATTCAGGACTGACGGCGCGATGGCCAACCCGGTGCACGATTGGGCGACCGACTTCGACCACGCCTCGCCCGACTACAACCCGCACGTCCACGAGATCTGGGCCGATCTGCGCGGCCGGTGCCCGGTCGCCCACACCGACCGGTACCACGGCGCATGGCTACCCGTCACCCACGAGCTGGTCAGCCGGATCGCGTACGACACCGAGCACTACACCTCACGGGCGGTCGTGGTGAGCAACGCCACCGTGCTCGCCGAAGCGCCCGTGGGCGGGGTGCCCCCGATCTCGAGCGATCCGCCGTTCCACCAGCACGCCCGCCGGCTGCTGTTGCCGCCGTTCGCCCCGAAGCAGATCGAGCCATGGGAGGCCGAGGTTCGGGTGCTGTGCGCTGCGCTGCTCGACGACATCGCTGCCGGGTTCGATCCGGGCAGCGGCTCGGCGCGCGTCGACGCCGCCGTCGCCTACGCCCAGCACATCCCCGCCGCGGTGATCGGCCGGATGCTCGGGTTCCCGGCCGAGGACGCCGACCAGTTCCGCGAGTTCATCCACGACGCGCTGGAGACGGTCGACGCGGCACCCGAGGTGCGTGCCCAGGGCTTCGATCAGCTCGGCGCCTACATCGACGCGCAGATCGAGGACCACCTGGCCAACCCGCGCGACGACCTCACCTCGTACCTGATGTCCGCCGAGCTGTTCGGCCAGCCGCTGTCGCCGGGCCACGTCCGCGGTTCGATCGTCCTGCTGCTGATCGCCGGCATCGACACCACGTGGAGCGCGATCGGATCGGCCATCATGCACCTCGCCGGCCACCCCGACGACCTGGCCCGCGTGCGTGCCCAGCCCGAGCTGTGGCCCACCGCGATCGAGGAGCTGCTGCGGTTCTACGCACCCGTGACCATGGCCCGGATGGTCGCCAAGGACCACGACCTGGCCGGCTGCCCGCTGCGTGTCGACGACTGGGTGCTGCTCCCGTTCCCCGCGGCGAACGTCGACCCGGCGGTGTGGGACCGAGCCAACGAGGTGCTCATCGACCGCGCCGAGAACCGCCATTCGGCATTCGGGCTGGGCATCCACCGCTGCCTGGGGTCCAACCTTGCCCGCCTCGAACTGCGCGTCGCGCTGCAGGAGTTCGTCGCCCGGTTCCCGTCGTTCCGGTTGGATCCGGACGCCGACGTGCAGTGGAGCGTCGGCCAGATCCGCGGGCCGCGGCGGCTGCCGATCATCGTCGACTGCTGACCAGGCATCGCTCGCCGACACGAGGCGCCGAGCGTGGCAGCACCTCGGGCGGGTGCCACCCGGTTCGCTGGGAGGTTCTTTAGGATTCGCCCATGCGTCGCCTGCTCGCGCTCGTCCTCGCCGTGGCCGTGCCAGGGCTGGCCGTGGCTGCGTGCTCGTCGCCGAGCGTGCTGCGCTCGGCACCGACGACGACCACCACCACGACCAGGGCACCAGTGCGCACCACGGTGCCACCGATCAACACGGTGTACGTCCTGCCATTGCCGGCCACGGTGACGCCGACGTTGCCGAGCGTCAAGCGCAACCGCCCGGTGACCACCAAGGCGACGACCAAGCAGACCACGAAGCAGACCACCAAGCAGACCAAGGCGACGACCAAGCAGACGACGAAGGCGACCACCAAGCAGACGACGAAGCAGACGACGAAGCAGACGACCAGGCCGACGGTGACGACGCCGAAGACGACGGCACCACGGCCGGTGGGCAGCGCGCTGACCGAGATCTCCGAGAACAGCAACTCGGTCACGGTCCGCCACCCGACGCTCGGCACCCTCACCATCGTCAGCGCCAACGGCCAGTTGGCGGCCAAGGACCGCACCGGCAAGGTGCGCTGGCGGTCGGCCTACGTGGCCGGGCTGCGGATCCTGCCGTGGAAGCGGACCGGCGGGCTGGCGTCGGTCGACCGTGCCGGCCGGGTGTACTTCAGCCACCCCGATGGCGTGGTCGTGCTGGTCGCCACCACGGCGGGGTTCGAACGCGTCGGCATCGCCGCGGCACGGGTCGCCCTCGGCGACCTCGACGGCGACGGCGGGTACGAGGTGATCACCAGCCGGATCCTCCCGAGCAAGGACCAGGTCCGTGACGTGTACCGCTTCCGCGGCATCCGCGCCGTCCCGCTGTGGACCCAGCCGTCGTTCCGAACGGTGCCCCAACTCGGCAAGGAGCCGGTCCGCGGCTCGGGGTGCGGTGCCGACGGCTCGGTCGGCGATCGGATCCCCGACGGATGGTGGTTCGGCGAGATCGGCCAGTTCCAGGAGGGCGTGCAGCTGACGCTCGACCTGATGTGCGTCTACGCGGGCACCACGGCACAGCGGCTGCTGCGCGAGTGCCGCGCAGATCCGACCAAGGCGTCGTCGTGCGCGGCGTACGACGCCAGCTGGTTCGTGGTCAACAGCCGGGACAAGTTCCGCACCGTGCCCCTCGCGTCGTGGGCGATGCTGCAGCGCGACGACAGCGCCAAGTGCGTGCCGTTCGGCGCGCACCAGTGGGCGTTCGCCTCGACGCGGGCCTGGGTGTACATCGAAAACGGCAAGGCGTTGTACGTCCGCCAAGCCTGCGCCGGCTCCGCCTGAGCGGCCCCGCGGCGCCGCCCCCGCTCCCACCCTTGGCGGTGACCGCGAACTAGCGTGGTTCGCCACCCCACCGAACGGAAGGCTTCACACCAATGAAGAACCGGTTCGTACGCATCCTCCTACCCGTCGCCATGGTGCTGCTCGCATCGTGCTCCGACGACCCGGGCAGCGCCTCGCTCGGCACCAACGCCGCCGGCACGACCTCCACCACGACGTCGTCGACCACCCTCCCAAGCGGCAGCTCGACGAGCGTCGGCAGCTCCGGCTCCACCCGACCGGGGGCGACCGGCGGCACCGTCACGTCCGGCTCGAGCACCACCCTGCCCGGCTCGAACAGCACCAAGGCCGGGGTGAATCCCGGCGTGACCTCCTCCACCCGGGCCGGGACGGGCACGTCGACCACGCTGCCCAAGGCCGCCGCATGCGTGTCGGCCACCAGCTTCTCGATCGGCGGGACGAACAAGCCGGCCGAAGTCGCGATGCTCCAGCAGGCCTTGCGCCGCTTCGGGTTCGAGCCGGGCAAAGCCGACGGCGTGTTCGGCAAGGCAACGCTCGACGCCGCGGCACGCGAGGCCAAGCGCAACGGCGTCGGTGGCGTCGGCCAGGTCAGCGTGACCAAGGGGACCGTCGGGGCCGACACGTTCGAGCGGCTGGGCATCGCCTGCGGATACAAGCTCGTGGTCGCGCCGGCGCGCTGCACGCAGCGCAACGAGTTCCGCAAGGACGTCCTGGTCGCCCGTGAAGAGGTCGCGATGCTGCAGATCGCCTTGCATCGCAAGGGCCTCAACCCCGGCGCGGCAGACGGGATCTACGGCGCCAAGACCCTTGCCGCGCTGTCGCAGCTCACCAAGCAGGACGCCGCATTCGGCAAGCAGTACAACCCCACGTTGGGCCGGATCTCCAAGGCTGGTCTGGTGTTGCTCGCCGTCCACTGCTGAACGCCGATGCACCGGGCGGCGCTGGCACACCCCCTTCGTAGGATGGACGGGCCATGGCCGACGGACTCGATCTCGACTCGCTGAACCCCGACCAGCTCGACGCCGTCGTCCACCGCGGCGGCCCGTTGCTGGTGGTCGCCGGCGCCGGCTCGGGCAAGACCCGCGTGCTGACCCACCGCATCGCCCACCTCATCGACGAGGGTGTCCCGCCGTCGGCGATCCTGGCGATCACCTTCACCAACAAGGCGGCCGACGAGATGCGCCATCGCGTCGCCGCGCTCGTCGGGCCACGGGTCAAGGCGATGTGGGTGTGCACGTTCCACTCGGCCTGCGTGCGCATCCTGCGGGCCAATGCCGAGCTGCTCGGCTTTCCACGCAACTTCAGCATCTACGACCAAGCCGACGCCCAGCGCCTGGCGGGCTACGTGGTGCGCGACATGGGGCTGGACGCCAAGCGCTTCCCGCCGCGCAGCGCCCACGGGCAGATCAGCCTGTGGAAGAACGAGCTGGTCTCGCCGGCGCAGGCAACCGACCGTGCCCGGAACATCTTCGACCGCAAGCACGCCGAGATCTACACCGAGTACCAAGCCCGCCTGGCCAAGGCCGGGGCGATGGACTTCGACGACCTGCTGGTCACCACGGTCGAGCTGTTCCGCCGGCACCCCGACGTGCTCGCGCACTACCAGCAGCGGTTCCAACACGTCCTGATCGACGAGTTCCAGGACACCAACATGGCCCAGAACGAGATCGCCCTGTCGCTCAGCCGCGGCCACGAGAACATCACCATCGTCGGCGACGGCGATCAGTCGGTGTACCGCTTCCGGGGCGCCGACCTGCGCAACATCGCCCAGTTCGAGGAAGCCTTCGACCAGGTCACCACGATCGTCCTCGACCAGAACTACCGCAGCACGCAGACGATCCTCGACGCAGCCAACGCGGTCATCTCCAACAACCCGGGCCGCAAGGACAAGCAGTTGTGGAGCGACAAGGGCGGCGGCGAGCGCATCGTCCGCTACCACGCCGAGGACGAGGCCGACGAGGCCACGTGGGTGGTCCGCACCGCCCGCCAGGTGCACGACGACGAGCACCTCACCTGGCGCGAGGTCGCGATCTTCTACCGCACCAACGCCCAGAGCCGGATCGTCGAGGACGCGCTGATGCGCTTCGGCGTGCCATACAAGGTGGTCGGTGGCACCCGGTTCTACGACCGCCGGGAGATCAAGGACGCGATGGCCTATCTCAAGGCGGTCGTCAACCCGGCCGACGAGGTCAGCGTCAAGCGGGTCCTCAACACGCCCAAGCGAGGCATCGGCGAGACCTCCGTCGGCAAGCTCGACGAGTTCGCCTCCGAGCACGGGATCAGCTTCGTCGACGCCGCCCGTCGGGCGGACGAGGCCGGCGTGTCGGGTCCCGCGGGGCGTGGTCTTGCTGGTTTCACCCAGCTGCTCGACGACCTCGCCGAGCGTGTCGCTGCCGAGGACGGACCGGGCGACCTGCTGCAGGCCGCGCTCGACGGGAGCGGGTACCTCGCCGAACTGGAAGCCGCCGAGAACGTCGAGGCCGCCGGCCGGCTGGAGAACCTCGCCGAGCTCGTCGGCACCGCTCGCGAGTTCACCCGGCTCGACGAGTTCCTCGAGCAGGTCGCGCTCGTCGCCGACACCGACGAGCTCGACGACGACGACAAGGTCGTGCTGATGACGCTGCACAGCGCGAAGGGCCTCGAGTACCCGATCGTGTTCCTGGTCGGCATGGAGGAGGGGTTGTTCCCCAATGCGAGGGCGCTCACCGAGCCCACCCAGATGGAGGAGGAGCGGCGGCTGGCGTACGTGGGCATCACCCGCGCCCAGCAGAAGCTGTTCGTCAGCCACGCCTGGAGCCGGCAGCTGTTCGGCACCACCAACTACAACCCGCCCTCCCGCTTCCTCGACGAGATCCCCGCCGAGCTGATCGATCAGTCGGGTGCCGTGGGCGGGCGCAGCAGCTACGGCCGGCAGAGCTACCGCGAGCGGCGGGCCGGCGCCACGTACGGCTCGCCGCCCCCCTACCGCCGTGGCCGCACCGACGATCTGTGCCCCTTCGATCAACTGCTCGGCCGTGATCGCCCGTGGCTTGGCGCATGCCCCGCACACCCAGACCACGCCCCCATTCTTCACAAACTGCTGCACTACATCGGCCAGCGGGGCAAACCCATCAGCCTGCAGCCCGGCCGCATACCCTTTCGTCGCCACCCAGACGCCATCCACCGTCAGCAGTCCCCCCGCACCCCCTCCTCCGCCAAGGCTCTTACGGGACTTCCGTCGGCCCGGGGACGAAAGGACAGACCCACGAGGGCTACGGGACGCATCAACCCCTGACCCTGCACCACCCGATGTTGTTGTGGCTCCTTCTCCCGTGTACTGCGCTGGCGGGGGAAACTTTCGTTCGCGGTTTTTCTTGGAGTGGAATTG
>CAZMHG010000124.1:0-7331 GCA_964565975.1 uncultured Ilumatobacteraceae bacterium
CTGGAGTTCCTGCTCGATCTGCCGGAAGCGGTGGCGCTGCGCGGCGGCGATGCGCGGGTGCTGGAAGACGGCCGCCTGATCGAGGTGGTCGCCGCCTACCTCGTGCCGCAGGTGATGGCCTACGCCTCGATCGCCGGTGTGTCGCCCGCCGCGGGGCTGTGGGCGAGCATCGCGCCGATCCTCGTGTACGCCGCGCTGGGGACGTCGTGGCGGCTGTCCGCCGGCCCCGAGTCGTCGACCGCGCTGATCACCGGCGCGACGATCGCCACGTTCGCGACGAACGACCCGAAGCACGTCGCCGCGCTCGCTGCGGCGCTGGCCATCGCCGTCGGCGTCGTGTGTCTGATCGGTTGGATCGCCCGCGCCGGGTTCTTCGCCGACCTGCTCTCCCGGCCGGTGCTCGTCGGCTACATGGCGGGCATCGCTGTGCTGATGGCCGTCAGCCAACTGGGCAAGCTGCTCGGGTTCAAGGTGCGCGGGACGCGCCCGGCCCAACAGCTGTGGTTCGCCCTCACCCATCTCGACCGGCTGAACGTGCCGACCGTCGTGATGGCCGCGATCGTGATCGTCGGGCTGCTGGTGACGACCCGGCTGCGTCCGCACTGGCCGATGCCGCTGCTGTTCATGGTCGCCGCGACGCTGGTCAGCTGGGCGTTCAACCTACGCGGTCACGGGTTGGCAACGGTCGGCAACGTGCCTCGCGGGTTCCCCATGCCAGGGCTGCCGGACGTTGCCGCCGCCGACGTGGCCCGGCTGCTGCCACCGGCGTTCGCGCTGGCGATCGTCGGCTACACGGACAACGTGCTGACTGCCCGGGCGTTTCGTGGTGGTGAACGGATCGATCCCAACCGCGAGTTCCTGGCGCTCGGGCTGGCGAACGTCGCCGCAGGGCTGAGCCGTGGGTTCCCGGTGTCCAGCAGCGGCAGCCGTACGGCGATCGCCGTCACGCTCGGTGGCCGCACGCAGCTGTCCTCGGTCGTCACCGCGGCCGCCGTCGTCGTCGTGATGCTGTTCGCCGGGCCGGCGCTGGGCCAGTTCCCGATGGCTGCCCTCGGCGGCGTCGTGGTGTACGCGGCGACCAAGCTGGTGGACGCCCGCGACCTGAAGCGCATCGCCCACTTCCGCCGCAGCGAGTTGGCGCTGGCGATCTCCGCCACCGTCTCGGTGCTGGTGTTCGACGTCCTGGTCGGCATCGGGATCGCGGTCGGGCTGTCGATCCTCGACCTGCTGCGCCGGGTCGCCCGCCCGCACGCCGCCGTGCTCGGCTTCGTGCCCGGCGTCCCCGGCATGCACGACATCACCGACTACGACCACGCCCAGACCGTGCCCGGGTTGGTCGTCTACCGTTGGGATTCGCCGCTGTTCTTCGCCAATGCCGAGAACTTCCGCACCCGGGCCCTCGCCGCGGTCGAGCGGCCCGCCGAGCAACCGCCGGAGTGGTTCCTGCTCAACGCCGAGGGCATGGTCGAAGTCGACCTCACCGGCATCGACGCCCTCGAAGAGGTCCGCGGCTCGCTTGCCGAGGCCGGCATCGTGTTCGCCATGGCCCGCGTCAAGCACGACCTGGCCGAAGCGCTGGACGCCGCCGGGTTCCTCGCCCGCGTCGGCGCGCACGTGTACGCCACCCTGCCGACGGCCGTGGCCGCGTTCCACGCGGCGACCGACGGTCCCGGCTGACGCGCCGCTGGCGGGATCAACGCGTCAATCGGCGCGCAGGACGAGCCCCTTGAGGTACTCGGCCTCGGGGAAGGCGAGCGGTACGGGGTGGTCCTCGGGCTGGTGGAGGCGGCCGATGATGCGCACGTTGCGCCGGGCGTCGAGGGCGGCACCGGCGACGACCTTCTGGAACAGCTCCATGTTCATCGCCCCGCTGCACGACCAGGTCAGCAGCAGTCCGCCTGGGGCGAGCAGCTTGACGGCGAGCAGGTTGAGGTCCTTGTACGCCCGTGACGCCTTGTCCAGGTGGGCTTCGGTCGCCGCCAGCTTCGGCGGGTCGAGCAGGATCAGGTCGTAGTGCCGCGCCCGATCACGTTGCCCGCGCAGCACCTCGAAGGCGTCACCCTCGATCAGTTCTCCCAGCTGTTCGGCGGTGACCCCGTTCAGCGCGGCGTTGCGCCGCGCACCGGCCAGCGCCGGGCCGGACGAGTCGATGCCGGTCACCGACGTCGCGCCACCGAGCACGGCGGCGACGCTCATCGAACCCGTGTAGCAGAACACGTTCAGCACCCGGCGCCCGGCGGCGAGCCGGCGCACCAGCCGGCGGGCGTCGCGCTGGTCGACGTAGAAGCCTGTCTTGTGCCCGGCGGCGACGTCGACGGCAGCGCGGATCCCGTCCTCGGTCACCGTCAGCTCGCCCGCGGGACGCTCGCCGCGCAGCACCCCGGTGCGCTCGGCGAGACCCTCGCGCTGGCGCCCGTCGGCGTCGCTGCGCTCGTACACGCACCGCACGCCGGGCAGCGCGGCGAGCGCGTCGGCGACCACGTCCCGCCACCGTTCGGCACCGGCCGACGTCAGTTGGACGACCACGACGTCGCCGTAGCGATCGGCGACCACCCCCGGCAGATCGTCGGCCTCGCCGAAGACGAGCCGCACCGCATCCGTGCGCGTCGCCAGGTGCCCCCGGCGCTGCGCCGCATCGAACACACGCCGGGCGATCAACCCGGCCAGCGCAGCACGATCCGGCGTCGCCGATGGCGCCACGGACGGCTCGCCAGGCGACGAGAACGTCCACATCCGCACCCGGATCGCCGAGGCCGGGCTGAACGCGCCGAGGCCGAGCGATTCGCCGGCGGCGCTGCGGACCTCGACGGTGTCACCGGGCTGCGGGTCGCCCGTCACCGTGGCGATCGCACCGGAGAACACCCAGGGGTGCCGCCGGACGAGGGACCGCTGGCGGTTCGGGCGAAGCGTCACACTCGGCAGCAGGTCGTGGTCGGGCATCGGTGGTCACGCTACGGCCGACGCCGGACGACCCGGCCCGGCACCGCGACAGGTGGTCCGGCAAGTTGCCGCGGTCCGGTACCGCGGCAATAGGTTGAGATCGCCGGCCTGTCCGGCCACGAGCGTTCGAGGAGATCACCATGACGCAGGGTTCGTACATCGTCGCCGGAGCGCGTACGCCGATCGGGAAGATGAGTGGCGCGCTGGCGTCGCAGAGCGCCGCAGACCTCGGCGGTCTGGCCATCGCCGAGGCACTGCGCCGGGCCGGCGTGGAGCCCGGCGACGTGGAGCATGTGATCGTCGGCCAGGTGTTGATGGCCGGGCAGGGTCAGGTACCCGCCCGTCAGGCGGCGGTGAAGGCCGGGATCCCGATGCGCGTCCCGTCGGTGAACGTCAACAAGGTCTGCCTGAGTGGGCTGAACAGCGTCTACCTGGCCAACCAGATGATCATGGCGGGCGACGCCGACATCGTCGTCGCCGCCGGCATGGAGAGCATGACCAACGCGCCGTACGTCCTGCCCGGTGCACGCGGCGGGTTCCGCTACGGCAACACGGAGATGAAGGACTCGATCGTCGCCGACGGCCTGACGTGCGCGTTCGACATGTGCCTGATGGGGCTGGGCACGGAGCGGTACATCGACGGCTCGATCAGCCGCCAGCAGCAGGACGAGCTGGCGCTGGCATCCAACCAACGGGCCGCTGCGGCGATCGCCGCCGGGCGGCTGGCCGAGGAGATCGTCCCGGTGGCGATCGCCCAGCGCAAGGGCGACCCGAAGCTGGTCGAAAACGACGAGGGCGTGCGCGCCGACACGACCATGGAGAGCCTCGGCAGCCTCCGCCCGGCGTTCGACAAGAACGGCACGATCACCGCGGCGAACGCCTCGCAGATCAGTGACGGCGGCTCGGCGACGGTGCTGATGAGCGAGCGCGCCGTGCGCGAGCGCGGCGTCAGCCCGCTCGGCCGGTTCGCCGGCTACGGGATGGTCGCCGGTCCGGGCAACGCCTCGCTACTGCTCCAGCCGGCGAACGCGATCCGCGCCGCGCTGGCCCGCAGCGGGACGGCACTGGCCGACCTCAAGCTGTTCGAGCTGAACGAGGCCTTCGCCGCGGTCGGCGTGGCCTCGATGGTCGATCTCGGCATCTCCGACGACGTGGTCAACGTCAACGGCGGGGCGATCGCGCTCGGTCACCCGATCGGGATGAGCGGCAACCGGATCACCCTCACGCTGCTGCACGAGCTCCGCCGGCGTGGTGGCGGGATGGGCGCGGCGGCGCTGTGCGGCGGTGGCGGGCAGGGCGACGCGATCATCGTCGAAGCACTCGCCTGAGCCCGATCGGGCGCGAGGGTCGCCGGGTGTCAGGGCGAACCATCAGTTGACGATCAGTTGACAGTCTGATGTCGTTGCTGTAATGTACTCGCAACATACAGCGACGTGATTTCCTCCCCCCGGGATCACGACGCACCCCGATCTGAGACACCACTCGGTGGGCCGGCCCGTCCGCCCGCTACCGGCCTTCCGGGTGGTGTCTCAGCCGTTTTTCGCCAGGGCGTCGGCGTCCCGGCCGGTGGGATCAGTCGTGCAGCTCGCGGCGACCTTCGAGGGCACGCCCGAGGGTCAGCTCGTCGGCGTACTCCAGGTCGCCGCCGACGGGCAAGCCGCTGGCGATGCGCGTCACCCGCACGCCGAGCGGGCGCAGCATCCGCGCCAGGTACAGCGCGGTGACCTCGCCCTCGGTGTTCGGGTTGGTGCAGATGATCACCTCTTCGACGCCTTCCGGCTCGAGCCGGACGAACAGCTCCCTCATCTTGAGGTGCTCGGGGCCGACGCCATCGAGCGGGCTGATCGCGCCGAGCAGCACGTGGTACCGGCCGCGGAACTCACCGGTGCGCTCGAGGGCGACGATGTCGCGGGACTCCTCGACCACGCAGATCACCGTGGGGTCGCGTCGCCCGTCGAGGCAGATCGGGCACAGCTCGCCCTCGGCCACGTTCCAGCACCGCGAGCAGAACCGCACTCGGGCCTTGGCGTCGGTGATCGCCGCCGCCAGGCGGTTGACCTCATCGGCTGGAATCTTCAACAGGTGGAAGGCGATCCGCTGCGCCGACTTCGGGCCGATGCCGGGAAGCCGGCCGAGTTCGTCGATCAGCGCCTGGACGGGTTGGGTGTAGACGGCAGCCATTGCTGGGGCACGCTCAGTTCGTCGTCACGCCGGGTCGGGGACTTACTCGGACAGCTCGGTGGAGCCGGGGAACGCATCGCGCAACATGTCGATCGGGTTGACGACCTCGTTCGCTGGAACATCGGTGAGATCGCTGGTGTCCACCTCGTCGTCCGGCGGTGGTGCGCCGTGGCCGCGGAACGCAAGGATCGCCGCGCCGTCACCGGCATCGGCCTCGACCGCGCGGTCGGGGTCGAACACCACGTGCACCGGCACCTTGCGCCCGACGACCTCGGTGACGGCACGCTCGACGGCCGGGACGTCCCGCTGGCACTTGTCGCGGTGGGTGGCGGACGGGGCACGCACGACGAGCGCCTCGCGCTCGGCGCCGACCAGCTCGCAATGACCGAACAGGGCCCGCGCCAGGTTGTTGCGCACGGCCGGCAGGATCTGGTCCTTCCACAGCGCGGCGGCCTGCCGGGCGGCCGCGGCAGCGTCGAGCGGCACCACCAGATGCGTGCCCGCGGCATCGGGCGCGGCGCCGGACTGGGTTCCGGGTGCCGGCTCGGCCTGCGGCGGACGTGAGCCGGCCGCCGCACGGGCGCCGCTCGTCGCCGGAGCGGTGGTGGACGCCGCGGAGGCGGCCGGCTGGCCGGCTGGGTGCGTCGGCGCCGGGGCCGAGGCCGGAGCCGGGGTCGAGGCCGGGGCCTCGGCCGGCGTCGAACTGGACGCAGGAGCCTCGGCCGACGTCGAGGTCGGTGCCTCGGCCGACCTCGGGCCGGACGCCGGAGCCGCCGCAGCCGTGGCCGAGCCGGGCGCCGGCGTCGGGGCTGACCCGCGCGGGTCGGCACCCGGCCGTGGCAACGGCCCGGTGGCACCCGTGCTGCGCGCCGCGGCGCGCTGGGCGCGCCCACCGACCACGGCTCGCCCGGTGGTCGGGTCGACCGGTGATGCCGGTGCGCCGGCCACACCACCGCTGGACGCCGCGCCGTGCTGGACGGCGTGCTCGACGCGCTCCAAGCGCTCGGCCAACGTCGCCACGTCGACGGTGGAGGCCTGATGAGTGAGCTGGACGAGGGCGACGTCGAGCAGGATGCGCGGATCCGGCGCGTAGCGCATCTCGACGAGCATCTGCCCGAGGCGTTCCATCGCCCGCACCACCGCCGCGGCACCCAACCGCTGGGCGAGGTCGGCGACCTCGGCCTGGCGGGCGACGGGCAGCTGGACCAGTTCTGGCGCCATCAGCGAGAGAAAGCAGTCGCGCAGCAGACGCAACATGTCGTCGGCAAGCGTGCGCGCGTCACGTCCGTTGTTCGTCGCCACGGCGACAACCGTGAGCGCCCGCCCAGGGTCGTGCTCGATCAGCGCCTCGACGAACTCGTCGAGCGGGATGTTGTCGAGGGTGTCGCCACCGCCCGCAGCGACAAGTTCCAGGGCCGACACGGTGTCGCGTGCCGAACCGCCACCCTTGCGCAGCACCGACTGCAGTTCGGCCTCGCCGATCGTGATGCCCGCGTCGCCGGCCAACCAGCGGATGTGCGACTCGAGCACGTCCATCGGCAGGAGGTGGAACGTGAGGTGCTGGGTGCGGCTGCGGATGGTCTCGCTGACCTTCTGCGGATCGGTCGTCGCCAGGACGAACACGACATGCGGCGGCGGCTCCTCGAGCGTCTTCAACAGCGCGGCCTCTGCCGCCTTGGACAGCATGTGGACCTCGTCGAGGATGTACACCTTGTGCCGGCCCGGGGTGCCGAGCGACGCCTTCTCGATGAGGTCGCGCATCGCGTCGACACCGTTGTTGCTCGCCGCGTCCAGCTCGTGCACGTCGTAGCTCACGCCACGCTCGACGGCGACGCACGACTGGCACTCGCAGCACGGTTCACCGTCGACCGGATGCTCGCAGTTGAGCACCTTGGCGAGGATGCGCGCCGAGGTCGTCTTGCCCGTACCGCGCGGCCCGGAGAACAGGTAGGCCTGCCCCTCTCGGTGGTTGATCACCGGGTTGCGCAGCGCGGTGACGACGTGGTCCTGCCCCTTGACCTCGGAGAACAGGCGGGGCCTGTAGCGGCGGTAGAGCGACTGGGTAGCCACGGCGGTGATCCTACTGGGGGCCTGCGACGGCGTTCCCGGGGTGTCCGTCGCCTGGACACGTGTTACGCCCTGATGACGGAACATCGCTAGCGTGCAACGCACGTATGTCCACTCGCCGAACCTCTCGGGGCCGTCGCTGG
>CAZMHG010000125.1:0-5606 GCA_964565975.1 uncultured Ilumatobacteraceae bacterium
CTCCGGAAGCGGATGCAGATCGTGTTCCAGGATCCGTATTCGTCGCTCGACCCGCGGGCCACGGTCGGCGACTCGATCGCCGAAGGCCTGCGTGCCCACGGGATGGCCGCCGCGGCTCGCCGCCGGCGGGTCACGGAGGTGCTCGAGCTGGTCGGCCTGGACCCGGCCGTTGCCGGTCGGTACCCGCACGAGTTCAGCGGTGGCCAGCGCCAACGGATCGGCATCGCCCGGGCTCTGGCCGTCAGCCCGGCGTTCCTGATTGCCGACGAACCGGTGTCGGCGCTCGACGTGTCGATCCGCTCGCAGATCCTCAACCTGCTGCGCGAGCTGCAGCACCGGTTGAACCTGACGATCCTGTTCGTCTCCCACGACCTGGCCGTGGTCGAGCACTTGTGCGACCGGATTGCGGTGATGTACCTCGGTCAGGTGGTGGAAGTCGGGCCGCGCGACGCAATCTTCGACAGCCCGAAGCACCCGTACACCAAGGCGCTGCTGTCGGCCGTGCCGATTCCCGACCCGGCGCGGCGTGATGAACGCAAGCGGATCATCCTCAGCGGTGACGTGCCGTCGCCGGCCAACCCGCCGAGCGGTTGCCGGTTCCACCCACGGTGCCCGGAGCGGCGCCCGACTCGGTGCGCCGACGAGGTTCCGGTGCTGCGTCGGGTGGGGGACAGCGTCGTGGCCTGTCACTACGCCGGCGAGCCCTCCGACGCAGTCGAGATTGCCGGGGTGGTCGAGATGGCCGAGGTGGTCGACGCGGCAGAGGCGGTCGTGGCGGAACGGGCGGACACGCCGGACGAGCGGTAGGCTGGCTCGCCGTGCGTACGTTCATCATGTATCTGACGATCATCGTCAACCTGCTGAGCATGGTCGGCATGGTCGCCGGGGTGCTGATGCACAGCGGTCGCGGTGGCGGTCTGTCGGACATGTTCGGCGGCGCCGGCACCACGGCGCTCGGGTCTGCCGCAGCCGAGCGGAACCTGACCCGGATCACCACGGTGTTCGCCCTGATCTGGCTGTTCACCGTGATCGCGCTGGGGTTCCTGTTGGTCCGCGTCTGACGCCGGGCTAGCCTCGGGACCCACCGAAACAGACCACGTCGGAGTGGCGGAATAGGCAGACGCGCTAGCTTGAGGGGCTAGTAACCGCAAGGTTGTGGGGGTTCAAGTCCCCCCTCCGACACACACACTTGTACCCCACGGGGCCGTGACTCGACCGTCACGGTCCCGTTTGCGTTGTCGGCGAGGGTGATCCCGAGCTGGTCGTACAGGCGGGCGATCGATCAGGCTCGACAGGATCGGCTACTGGTCGGTCGCCGAGCGCAGCACCTGCACGCCGAGGTTCGGGGCACGCTTCAAGCGTTCGTCGGTCGACACGAGTGTGGCGCCAAGCTGGCGGGCCAGCACCACGTACAACGTGTCGTACGGAGTGAGGTTGTGACGCAGGGCCCACGCCTCGACGACCATCGTCCGAAGTTGTGCGCGGTGCGGTGTGGAGCGAGAGCGTGGCCCGACGAGATCTGTCGCCTCGGCCTCGGCGATGTCGCCGGCGCGTACGGCGCTGCGGAGCACCGACATCACTTCGGCGTCGTAGTGCTCGGGTACCCACCACTCGGCGTTCGGTTCGACGGCGTCCTCGATTGCGCGTCCGTTCGCCGTATCGAGCAGCAGATCGGCTCCGGCGCTGGCGTCGATGACGTAGACAGTTACTCGGCCGCGGCGCGAGCCTCGTCCAGTAGGATCGCCACCGCGTCCGCTTGGGTCCGGCTCGCACGATCGGACGATCCGCCGCCGCCTGCTCGCTGTCCCGGCCACCCGACTGCTCGTCGCATTGAAGATGTTGACTGCGGCACGATCGATGTAGCGCCTGGAGCGGCGTGCGCCGAACGCGGCGAGCGACGCTCCGCCTTTGAGCACCGGCTCGGCGCGTGTGTTGATCGGCTCAACCGGTCGAGCAGGCCCTCGAGCGTGTACAGCTGCATCAGCTCGTCGCTCGGTCGGCCAGTCGAGAGGTGGCCTTTCGTAAGTCGAGGTACGCCGCCTGGTCTTCTCCGTGCAGGTGTCGCAGGTGAAGGGGCGTCGGCGATGGAACGGGCCGGCCCGTAGATCCCGGAATTCAGGTCGCCGAGGACGGTGAGTTCCTCACGTCCGACGTCAAACGTCTCGTCGCCGAAACGGTGCCAGGTGGTGTGGCTGTCGTTCTCGGCGAGCGCCGGCTTCGGGGGAGTGCGCATCGACCGTCGGCAGGATGTCGTCGATGAGATGATGCCGTGCCAGCGCTGTGGTGAGGCACAGCGTCGCCGCGGGGCACGCACAGCGATCTCGCGGAGCCTGAGGCGGTGCCCATCTGGGAGTCGTCGTATGCAACCATCTCGTGTGGGAGCGCACCGCTCTCGGAGGCTCGGCATCAAGATCAAACCGCTCGTCGACCTCTGAACCACACGCTGATCCACGTGTCTTGGCGATCGGCCAGACCAAGCGGACACGTGATCGGACCCGCCGGCGTGCTGTTCTCGGCGTGCCGCTCTCGGCGTGCTGGGATCCGCCTCCCTCGTGCGCTCCGCGGGCATCATCTCAGGTGAGGGGAGTGTGGAATCGGCGATGAGCGAACATCAACGGAGGCCACTCGTCAGGGCGACCTTTCGATGTCTCCGGGAGGATCTGGCCCAGGAGGTCGGCCCGGATGGGCTGCGCGAGGCGCTGCGCACAGTCGTCGCGGACATGGCGGCTGACCCGACGTACTTGCTTCCGTGTCCGCTCGTCGCCGCCGAACACGCCGTGCTGGACAAGGCGAACATGGTCGCGGCGGATGATGCCGCGCCGCGTGAGCGGATCGAAGTGCTCACCGATCGTTACGTGATCAAGGTCAAGACCGGGGACCGCCGCGCAGCCTTGTGGAAGGACGACCAGGGCACGTGGTGGCTGCTCGCAGCCGGTCGGCGCAAGAACGACACGGCCGGTGACTTCTACCGGGAGATCGAACGTCTTTCCTCGGATGCGTCTTCGATCGCCCCGACCGACATCGACGTCCGCTATCAGCGTCTCGAAGAGGCGTACGAGGCGGGGTGCGCCGCTGAGCGCGCCGCACAAGCTGAGATCCTGGGCGCGGTGCTCGCCGCCGCGCGGACGCCTTCATCGGTGGTCGCGGCCGAAGTGTTCGGGGCGGTCGTGTCGGTCACGATCATCCCGGACGAGGCCGGGCTGGCGGTGCTGGAGATGAGCTGGGAGTTCACCACCTTCGACCAACAGGACCGGTTCCCGATGGACGTCCTGGCCATGGTTCCAGGTCGCGAAGACATTGAGGCGTGGGACTACCTACCGCCCCGCAAGCACAGCGATTCTCCTCACACGTGGTTCACCTATGTGACCGGCGAGTGGGTCGACAACATGGCGACTTCGGCCGAACTGGATGAGCTGTTGGACAACGGCGACGACCGGCAGCCCGTGAATCCGTCGACCGACGGCTCTGAGCATTTCAGTCACCTCGCCAAAGGGTCGATCGTGACGCTCGCTTACCTGACGGGCATCGAGATCCGAGCGCTGTGTGGAGCCAGCATCGTGGCTCACCGGGACTACGAGAGGTTCCCCGTGTGTCCGGTTTGCCTGGAGAGTCTCAGACTGCTCCGTTCGCTCAAGGAACCCGATGGAGCATGAGCGACCGGATCGCGACTACTGCAGTCCTGCGGCTCGGGCGGCGCGTGCGCGACGGCGGGTGTCCGCCGTCGCCGCGGCTTCGCGGGCCTGGGTCTTGACCCGTCCCCGTTCGGTGAGGATGCGCATGACCTCATCGGCGGGGATGCGCACGGCGTTGCCGACGCTGAAGTTCTCGATTCGTCCTTCGTCGCAAAGACGCGTGAGATGGGCGCGGGACATGCCGAGGAGCTTCGCTGCTTCGGTGGAGGTGAGTGGCTTGCCGGTCGCGACGGCAGCGACGGATTCGCCGCGCGCGTAGGCCTCGATGGCGAACATGAGTTGCTCTCGCACGGCTGGAGGTAGCGAGTCGAGGTCGATCTTTCCGCTGGTCTCGGCAGCCACGGCAGCGTGCTGAAGGCGCTCGCGCTCGTCAGCGGCGAGTTCGGTGGGATCGACGATGTTCACAGGGGACGTTCGCATGGTGTCCTCTCCAGGGCTAGGTTCGATCTATAAGTGCTACAAGTACTGTACCTGTGTCAAGTGGTAAGTGTTCGGTGTCGAACGCGATCTCCACTGGCCTCGGTCGCGCTCGACTCGACGCTGACCCCTGCCTGTCGTGCGGTAGCGTGAGTTGGCCACGCTGCCCGCGGCCGGACCGTCCCGGCCTAACAGTCAGCCGGTGACGGTGAGGGCGTCGTCGGTCATGCACGGGGGCGCTCGCCGGGCTTCGCCGGCGTGAGCTCGGGCGGGTTCCGTCGGACGCCGACGGCGACCTTGGTCTCGCGGTCGTAGACGCATCGCCATGGCGGCCGTGGTACGCGCCGCGGGCGCGGAGCCGCTGCCGTGCGCGTGTCGACACGTGGCCGCGGTCATCCACTCGGTCATCCCGGAGAGTGCCGACCGAATGGTCGGCACCGCCAAGACGTTCCCGCCGTCGATCACTCAGGGCGGCGACATGACCGTGGCCGAACTGCTCGACTACGTGAACGTACAAGTCATATCGCTTCGCCAGCACGATGACGCGACGCTGACGTGGGCGAAGGAGCACGCCGACAGGATCGCGGTTGGTCTTCGAGGCGAGATCACCCGAGTCGATGGCCGCGTGTCCGAGGTCGACGCGGGACTGATCAGGGTTCGAGGGGCGGTACTCGGCCCGAATGGTCGCGGTCTGCGCGAGGCGGCTGTCGGTCTCGGCATCACGCTCGTCGGAACGGTGCTCGGGCTCACCGGCTTGTCGTGGTGACCCGACGAGATCACGCGGCGAGCGGCAGCCGAAATCAGATTGATGGCGGAACGGGGATAGGCGCTCGCGCAGCCCTCCGACACCAGATGACGTAGAGGAGCCGGAGGCGGTGATCCCGGTTGCTCGCCGGAACATCGAACGCATGCGTGCCGCAGCGACGCACGAGCATCCGTGGTCCGATATCTGGCAGGGTCTGCGCGACCTCGGGCCGGCGTACGTCGCCAGGATGCTGACGTCGCAGGACCCGTTCGCGCGCAAACCTACGCCAGAGCTCACCGTTCGCCGGTGTCCTCACCGATGAGGAGCGCTCGGCGGCGGTAAGAGGCGTCAAGCGATGAACCCGAAGTGCGCAACAGCGCGTTGAACGTGGAGTGACGGGCCAGGCCGTCAACTGGACGGACCGGTCATCCTGTCGCAGGGGATGACCGGTCGACTGACCTCCGTGGTGGTCGTACGGTTTGCTCATGGACCGAGCCCTCACCACGCCCGCGCAACGCCAGCAGTACCTCGACGACGGAGTCACCGTGGTGCGTGGCGCGTTCGACGGCGAATGGATCGAACGGCTGCGCGGCGCGGCGGATCGTTCGATGAACGAGCGGACGGCGCTGACGCGTGAGTACGACACGAACGACGGCGGCCGCTTTCATGCCGCGACGTTCCGTTGGCTGCACGATGCCGACGTCGAAGCGTTCGTTCGCCGGTCGCCGGCGGCGCAGGTCGCCGGCGAGCTG
>CAZMHG010000125.1:5616-7291 GCA_964565975.1 uncultured Ilumatobacteraceae bacterium
CGGCGTCGGTCGCGTTCTTCTTCGACCACCTCCTGGTGAAGGAACCTGGAACGGACAACCCGACCCCGTGGCACCAGGACCTTCCGTACTGGCCAGTGCTCGGCGATCAGATCTGTTCGCTGTGGTTCGCGCTCGACCATGTCGACGACGACAACGGCGCGGTCCGGTATGTCGCCGGGTCGCACCGCGAACCGCGTTGGTTCCGGGCCCAGAGCTTCGGCGGGACGGACAAGTACAGCGACGACCAGATGCCACCGGCACCGGACCCCGATCGCGATCCCGGCGACTACCGGGTGGTCAGCTTCCGGCTCGAGCCGGGCGACGTGGTCGTCCACCACGTGATGACGTTGCACGGCGCCCGCGGCAACCCGCACGCCGCCCGCCGCCGACGCGGGTTCGCCACCCGCTGGTGTGGCGACGACGCGACGTACGACCCGCGCCCCAAGACGATGGCCCTACCGTTCGCGCCCGGCCTGCAACCGGGCGCGGCGATGCGCAGCCAGCAGTTCCCCACGGTGTGGACGCGCTGAGCCAGATCGCCCCACACCGACTGGTGCCGCGCTGACGATCGCTGACTCGCGCCGTCGGCCTCTGGGCGATTTCCAAGGCAGGGCGGAGCGCCGCCGGAGGTCGGGCGATCACGATGGGCCCGACAACCGGACAGGTGGAAGGAACCGACCATGAGCACGCTGAACATCTCCAACGAACACGACGACAACGACCCGGGTCACACCACGTTGATCGGGGATCTGTCGACGATCGTCACCCGCCGCCGTCTGCTGCTTGGTGCGCTGGGCCTGGGGACGACGGCAGCGCTGGCAGCAATCGGGTCACGCGCCAGCGCCGCCACGTCGGGCACTGCTGCCACCACCACGGCGACGGCAGCCACCACCGCGGCGAGCTCCGCGGCGACCGCAGCGACCACCGTGCTGACGGCCGTGCCCGAGGAGACCGCCGGTCCGTACCCCGCCGACGGCAGCAACGGGGTGGACGTGTTGGCCCAGAGCGGCATCGTCCGCAGCAACATCCGCACCAGCTTCGGAACGAGCACGACCGACGCCACCGGCGTCCCGACGACCATCAACCTGACCGTGCTCGACGCGTCGACCGGCCAGCCGGTGGAAGGGGCCGCGGTGTACCTGTGGAACGTCAACCACGCCGGTCAGTACTCGATGTACTCGGCGGGCGCGATCGACGAGAACTACCTGCGCGGTGTGCAGGTCGCCGACGCCGACGGCCACGTGACCTTCCTCAGCTACTACCCGGCCTGCTACGACGGCCGCTGGCCGCACATCCACTACGAGGTGTATCCCGACGTCGACTCGATCAGCGACTCGACGAACAAGATCGCGACCTCGCAGATGGCGATGCCCGACGAGGCCAACCAGCTGGTGTTCGCCACCAGCCTGTACACGGCGAGCCCGGCGAACTACGCCACCGTCTCGCTGGCGACCGACATGGTGTTCAGCGACGGCACGACGAACGAGCTGCCCACGGTTACCGGCAACGTCGACGACGGGTTCGTGCTGACCATGGACGTGCCGGTCAACCGGTGAGTCGATCCGGCTGAGGGCCCGTCGCCAGCGGCCGATCGGGGCTACGCGGCGAGTAGGTCGAGGATCCGCTGGGCGCGGCTGTCGACCTGGTCCAGCGGGAGCGGCTCGGTGAGATCCGG
>CAZMHG010000126.1:0-6319 GCA_964565975.1 uncultured Ilumatobacteraceae bacterium
CACCAGGTTCTTGCCGATGTCGTGGATGTCGCCCTTGACCGTGCCGATGACCACCGAACCGATCGGTTCGGCACCGGTCTCGGCGAGCAGCGGCCGCAGGAGCTCCATCCCGGCCTTCATCGCGTTGGCCGACAGGAGCACCTCGGGGACGAACAGGATCCCGTCGCGAAAGTCGATGCCGACGATGCGCATGCCCTCGACGAGGGCGTCGTTGAGCACCTTGTCGGGTGCCCAACCACGGTCGAGCAGGATCGTCGTGCCCTCCACGATCTCGTCGGCCAGACCGTCGTACAGGTCGTCGTGCATCTGATGGGTCAGGTCCTCGTCGGACAGGCTCGCCAGATCGATGTCGTCGTTGTCCTCGCTCACGGGCGGCGAGCGTAGCGCGCGGCGGCGCGGCGACGTTTCATCAACCGGAAACGTCCCGTATCGTGGAACGATCGTCGTCGATCGGAACGGTCGGCGAGCCCGACCCGCCCGCCAGGCCGCGCCCGATGCGCCCGGCGGTGGCGATCAGGCGCTGTTCGACGATCGCCGCCTCGGTCGCCCCGGGGAACCGGTAGGTCGGCCCGTGCACGTGGAGCGCGGCGACCACCGCGCCGCTGCGGTCGCGGATCGGTGCCGCGACCGACGACAGGTCCGCGAGGTACTCGCCCACCGTCCAGACGACACCGCGGGTACGGATGCCGGCCAGCCGGCGGGCGACGCGCGCCGGGTCGGTCACCGTGCGCGCCGTGAAGCGCTGCAGCGGGCCCGCCGGCACCCTGCCGGTCATCGCCAGCAGGACCAACCCGGACGACGTCGCGTGTGCCGGGATCCGCTCGCCGGTCCAATCCCGCACCTGCACGGCGGTGTCGGCGGCGTGCTGGGCGATGTACCGGGCCGTGTCGCCGTCGAGGACCGACAGGCCGACCGCCTCGCCGGTCGCCGCCACCAGCTCGGCAAGGTGCGGCCGGGCGACCTCGGCAAGGCCGGCGGGCAACGCGCCCACGCTGGCCAGTTCCTTGATCAGCTTGCCGAGCCGGTACTCGCCGCTGATCGGCGTGGCCTCGACCGCGTGGTGGTGTGCCAGCGTGGCGAGCAGGCGCGACACGGTGCTCTTGGGCAGTCCGGTGCGCTCGGCCAGGTCACCGACGCGCGCCGGCCCGCCGGACAGGCAGCGCAGCAGCTCGATGGAGCGGGTGACGGACTGGACGTCGGTCATGGTTCGGGGGTACGCGACGAGGTGATCTTGTCCATGAAGCCGGCGACGTGGTGGGCGAGCAGGTCCGCGGCGCGGTCGCCGTCGCCGTTGCGCAGAATGTCGAGCAGTTCGCGGTGCTCGGCCACGGCACCGGCCATGTCCTCGACGCCGCTGAGGTAGATGTGCCAGGTCCGCTCGCTCTGGGCGTACAGCGCGTCGAGCGTTCCGGTGAGGAACCGGTTCCCGGCGGCCTCCCACATGATCTCGTGGCAGTGGCGGTCGATGTCCAGCAGCCGTTTGGCGGTGGTCGTCCCGTCGGCGCGGGCCAGCACGCTGTCCATCCGCTTCCAGTGCGCGTCCTTGCCGTTGCGCGCCGCCAGGCGCGCGGCGTACGGCTCGAGCACAGCGCGGGTCTCGAACAGCATCGGCAGCTCGTCCATCTCGAGCACGGCGACGAACATCCCCTTGCGCGGCACCACCGAGACGAAGTGCTCGGACGCCAGTCGCTGCAGCGCTTCGCGGATCGGCGTCCTGCCGATGCGCAGCCGGCGGATCAGCTCGGCCTCGTTGACCACCGCCCCCGGCGGCAACTCGAGGGTCAGGATCATCCGGCGGATGCGCTGATACGCCTGCTTGCTGAGCGACTCAGCCATCTGTGTAATATATCACAGCCTCTCTTCCCGAGTGCCGTCCCGCATAGCCCGTCAGGAGCAACAGTGAGCGAGTTCCCCACCCGCGCCAAGGTCGTCGTCATCGGCGCTGGCATCGTCGGCAACTGCCTCGTCGGCCATCTCAGCCGCCTCGGCTGGACCGACATGGTCCTGCTCGACAAGGGCCCGCTGCCCAACCCAGGCGGCAGCACCGGGCACGCCAGCAACTTCATCTTCCCGACCGACCACAACAAGGAGATGGCCTACCTCACCATCGAGAGCCAGAACCAGTACATCGATCACGGGCTGAACAACACCTGCGGCGGGATCGAGGTCGCGCGTGAGCCGCAGCGCCTGGAGGAGTTCAAGCGGCGGATGACCTCGGCCAAGGCCTGGGGCATCGACGCCCGCCTGGTCACCCCTGCCGAGATCAAAGAGCTGGTCCCGTTCATCAACGAGGAGATCCTGCTCGGCGGGTACTACACGCCGTCGGTCTCGGTCGTCGACTCGCTGGAGACCGGTACACAGATGCGCGCCGAGGCGGTGGCGACGTCGGGCCTGCAGGTGTTCGCCAACACCGAGGTCCTCGACATCGAGACCGCTCCCTCGCACCTGCCGGGAGGTACGCCCACCGTCACCGCGGTCGTGACCGACCGTGGCCGGATCGAGTGCGAGTACGTCGTCGTCGCCTGCGGCGTGTGGAGCCCGCGCATCGCGGCGATGGCCGGGGCGACGATCCCGCTCACGCCGGCCGTGCACCAGATGGCCGACGTCGGCCCGATCGACATCCTCCAGCAGTCCAACGCCGAGCTGGCCTACCCGATCGTGCGTGACATGGACACGTTCTGCTACGAGCGCCAAGCCGCCGGTTCGATGGAGGTCGGCTCGTACGCCCACCGGGCGATCCTGATGCGCCCCGACGACATCCCGTCGAACGAGGAAGCTGCGCTGTCCCCCACCGAGCTGCCGCTGACCTACGACGACTTCGAGCCGCAGATGGAACAGGCGATCGAGCTGATGGACATGCTCGGCGACGCCGAGATCCGCTACGCGATCAACGGCCTGCTGTCGCTCACGCCTGACGCCAACCCGGTGCTCGGCGAGTGCGTCGAGGTGCGCAACCTGTGGAGCGCTGCCGCGGTGTGGATCAAGGAGGGCCCCGGCATCGCCCAACTCGTCGCCGAGTGGATGACCTACGGCTACCCGCACATGTGCGATCCGCACGGCAGCGACATCAGCCGGTTCTACCCGCACGAGCGCACCGAGTGGCACATCAACGCCCGGTGCGACGAGCACTTCAACAAGACCTACGGCATCGTCCACCCGCGCGAGCAGTGGGCCAGCCAGCGCGGGCTGCGCCGCAGCCCGTTCTACGCCCGCGAAGAGGCCGCCGGCGCGGTGTTCTTCGATGCCCGCGGCTGGGAGCGGCCGCAGTGGTACGAGGGCAACGCCGAACTGCTGGAGAAGTTCGCCGGGCAGTGCGCGCCGCGCACCCACGAGTGGGACGCACGGTGGTGGAGCCCGATCACCAACGCCGAGCATCTGCAGATGCGCGAGAGCGTCGGGATGGTCGACCTCACCGCGTTCAACGAGTTCGACATCACCGGCCCGGGCGCGTGCGACTTCCTGCAGTACGTCTGTGTCAACAACGTCGACGTCGCCGTGGGCCGCAGCGTGTACACCCCGCTGCTCACGCCGCACGGCGGGTTCCGCGGCGACCTGACGATCCAGCGCCTCGGCGACCAGCACTTCCGGGTGATCACCGGCGCATTCGACGGCGGCCGGGACAACTACTGGTTCAACCGCCATCTCGAGGCGTTCAACACCGCGAACGGACCGTCCGGCCGGTGGGCCAACTTCACCGACATGAGCGGTGCGATGTGCACCCTTGGCGTGTGGGGCCCGAACGCCGAGCGCGTCATGGCCAAGATCACCACGGCGAGCGACGCCGGTCCGTACGACGTCACCCAGGCCGGGTTCCCGTACGGCTCGGTGCGTGACGTGCTGATCGGCGGTGTGCCGTGCACGATGTTCCGGATCAGCTACGTCGGCGAGAACGGGTGGGAGATCTACACCCGCATGGAGCACGGCCTGAAGCTGTGGGACACGGTTGCCGCGGCTGGCGAGGAGTTCGGCATCATCCCGGTCGGCATCGGCGTGTACGCCGTCACCGGCCGGATCGAGAAGGGCTACCGGCTGATGGGCGCCGAGCTGGAGAGCGAGTACAACCCGGTCGAGGCCGGCCTTGCCCGCCCGAAGGTCAAGTCGGCCGACTTCATCGGCAAGGCGGCGTACCTCGCGGCGCGCGAGGCCGGTCCGGCGGCGGTGATGTGCACGCTGTCGATGGACAGCCAGCGCTGCGCGGAGGGCTACGACCGGTACCCGACAGGTGGGAACGAGCCGATCCTCACCCTCGACGGCGAGCGGATCGTCGACGCCAAGGGCCGTGTCTCGCGCGTCACCACGGCCGGCGCCGGGCCGAGCGTCGGCAAGTACCTGCTGCTCGCCTACCTGCCGCCAGAGCACGCCGTCGAGGGGACCAAGCTGCAGGTGATGTATATGAACGAGCTGTACCCGGTGACCGTCGAGCGGGCATCGGCGACGCCGCTGTTCGACCCGGACGACTCGCGGATGAAGTCGTGAGGGTTCTCGTCTGCGTGAAGCGCGTCCCCGCTCCGGGGGCCAAGATCAACATCACCGCCGACGGCCAAGCTGTCGACACGGCGTACCTGGCGTTCACCACCAGCCCGCACGAGGAATGTGCGGTGGAGGCAGGCGTACAGCTGGTCGAGGCGAACGGTGGCGAGGTCGCCGTGATGACCCTCGGCCCGGCCGCCGCCGAGGAACAGTTGCGCTACGCGGCAAGCGTCGGCGCCACGTCGTGCGTGCTGCTGCCGATCGACGACGCCGACTGGGACCCGCAGCGCACCGCGCAGGCGTTGGCCGCGGCGATCGCGGAGATCGAGGCGGCCGATGGCACGTTCGACCTCGACACGCACACCTTCAAAATGGCGCTGTGCGGCGCGTCGCAATCGCTGACCGCCGCGTTCGCCGGCACGTCGACCGATTGCCGCTACGCCGACTTGACCGATCAGGTGACGAACGGAGCTGGCTACACTACCGGCGGCGCAACGCTCACTGGCGTGACGTGGGTTGAATCCGGCGGCACCATCACCTTCGACTCGAACAACCCGCAATGGACCTCGCTCACCAAGACCGGGATCAAATACGCGGTGATCTATGACGATACCGACGCCAACAAGGGGCTGGTATGTTTCTGCGAGCTTGAGTCAGGCTCAAGCATCAACGTCACCAACGGCACGCTCGACATCACCATAGCGGCGGGCGGCATTTTCACGCTGGCGTAATCGGAGCAACCCCTATGGCGCGCTGCGAGTGGGCTGTGATCGAGGACCTGGCCAACAGCGTGCTCTTCCAGTGCAACGCCGCTGGCTGCGGCCGCCAGATTCGCTTTGTCAAGGCGGGAGCCGGCTTTCCCAATCCCGTCGCCGTCGGTGAAAGTTGGACGCCGCCGGAAAACGTACTTGACTGGCTGGATGCTTGTCCGGCGCCGCCGGAGTGAGAAGCAATGAAGCGCAAGGCTGTATCGTCGTCCCGCATTGAGCGTTGGCTGGGCCGCGACAAGGCCGAGCAGCTCAGCGGCTACATGAAGGGCTGGTACGGACCGCCGATCAATCTGCGTGACCTGCCGGGCTCTGTGTGGATCGGGCGCGACGGCGATTTCTGCGGCGACTTCGATCGCGGCTTTTTCGACAGCGCCGAAGATGCGTTCGGGCGCATGCTGGCGCGCGAAGCCGACAAATGGAAGCGCGCGTTTCATCCTGACGTGATTGGCGCCTATGCGGGCGCTGGTTTTGCTTCGATCTCTGACGCGCTGGCGCGGGCGAGCGCAGGCAATCGCCAATTGCTCAACGGCAACATCGCCAAGACCGGCCCGACCGGCGTGGTCGGGGTGGCATCATCGCTGTGGCGCGTTGGCGCCCAGCCATCAGCGGGTGGGGCGGGCTCAGCCGCTCCCGGTGGGCGCGCCCCGGTCAAGACCACTGTCGGCGCGATGAATTTCGTCAACCCGGCGAGCGGCACGCTGCACCTGACCGGCGCTGATTTCTCGGCTTCGGTCATCAACAATTGCGTGATGCTCTACGACCGCATTTTCGATGTGGCGAAGACCATGAACTCGACCGCCACCGAAGCGGTCACCGGCGTGCCAACGCGCTATCAGAATACAACTCCGGGCAATGCAGACAGCGCCACCGGCAACTTTCTCTTCATCGAAGTCGGCACCGCGTTGGCCGCCACTGCGCACAACTGGACCACCTGCACTTACACCGACGCGCTCGGAAACACGGGTGCGACGCTGCCAAGCGTCACCGGCAACTCAGGCACCATCGTCGACCGTTTCGATCATCCGGCAAACTCGTGGTTTTGTCCGCTCGCGGCCGACGACGACGGCATCAAGAACCTG
>CAZMHG010000126.1:6329-7265 GCA_964565975.1 uncultured Ilumatobacteraceae bacterium
CGCAGATGCAGTGCTCGGCAGCGGTCGCGACCGGCGCAGTCAATTTCGTCATCGGCCACCCGATCGGCGTAATGGCGTTTCCGGTCATCAACTCGCTGCTGCCGTTCGATTGGCTGACCAATCGCGATCAAGCCCCGCGTGTGTTCGACGATGCGTGCTTGGCGCTGTTCGAGTTGCCAAAGCCCGCCACCACAGCGACCACGTACAGCGGGCAAATCTATCTCACGAGCGCCGCCGCCTAAGCCATGGGGGGCGCTGAATGGGTCCGTTCAAGCTAAGGCTGCTCAACGGACGCCGCGCGGTCGCGCCGCTCACAAACCTGTGGGCGCTCGGCCAGCCGCTCGGCCCGCTCGATCCAGTTATCCCAGGGCTGCCGCTTGAGAGCACGGCAGGCGCACTATCGATCACGCCCGCGCATGGCGCAATCGTGCTCACAGGGCTCGCGCCGACCGTCTCCGCCAGCGCTAATCCGGCGCCCGCATTGGCGGCCCTTACGTTGTCTGGGCAAGCGCCAACCGTGGCGGTTTCGCTCAACGCGCAGCCCGCCGCCGCGGCTTTGACGTTGAGTGGTCAGGCGCCAACGCTGGCTTTTGGCGCGGCGGTTCTCCCCTCAGCGCTGGCGCTCACGCTCACGGGTCAAGCCCCGAGCATAGCGGCTGGCGCCGCCTGCGCCCCAGCGCTCGCCGCCCTTGCCTTCACAGGGCTCGCGCCCGCGATCATCGCAAGCAGCGCAGCCGCGCCGGATGCGGCGTCTCTCTCCATCACGGGCCTTGCACCGACCGTCAGCACGAGCGGGGGAAGTGAGAACTATGAGGCGGCCCCGCCGTCCGTCGCGCTCACCCTGAACGGTGCAGCGCCCAGCGTGGCCTATTCCGGCACGGTTGCTCCCGCCGCCGGCTCAATCACGCTCACAGGGATCGCGCCCGCCGTCAGCGT
>CAZMHG010000127.1:0-6887 GCA_964565975.1 uncultured Ilumatobacteraceae bacterium
TCTGCCCGTTGATCACCCACTCGTCACCGTCGAGCGTGGCCCGCGTGCCGAGCGAGGCCAGGTCGCTGCCTGCGCCCGGCTCGCTGAACAACTGGCACCACAGGTCGGCGCCGGTCCGGATGCGGTCGATGAACCGTCGCCGCTGGGCGTCGGTGCCGTGGGCCATCAGGGTGGGCGCGACCATGCCCGCGGCGACCGCGTACGCGCCGTTGGACACGCCGTACCTGGCCTGCTCCTCGGCGAAGATCGCCGCCTCGATCGGTGTGCCGCCGCGCCCGCCGTGGGCGATCGGCCAGGTGATCCCGGCCCATCCGTGCTCGGCCAGCACGGCCTGCCACCGGCGGCACGCGTGGATGTGGTCGCGCAGGTCGTCGCCCTCGCCGTACGCCGTGTGGGCGAGGGCCTCGTGCGCCGGTGCGTGCTCGGCCAACCATGCCGCGGCCGTCGCCCGGAAGGCCGCTTCTCCGGCCGAATCTCCGATGTGCATGCGGGCTATGGTCCTTCGTCCAAGCGCTGCGTGGCAGCGGGTGAGGGGAGCCGCTGAAGTGTGCCAGATGCCGTCGGTGCGACGAGAAGCGCACCACCCGGTGTGCGGCGGCCGACGATGACCGACGCCACCACCGCCGGCACGACCGGCGGCGAGCTGCTGGCCCGGCTCGACGCACACGACCAGATCCGTCAGCTGGCCAGCCGCTACGCGCTCGCGGTCAACCATCGCGACCTGGACACGCTGGTCGAGCTGTTCGTCGACGACGTTCGGGTCACGCGCGACACGTCGGGGCGCGAGGCCCTGCGGGCCGGCTTCGCGGCCCAGCTGCGGCCGCTCGGGCGGACCATCCTGCAGGTCACCAACCAGGTCGTCGATCTGGTCGACGCGACGCACGCGACAGGAATCGTCGGCACCCGGGCCGAGATCGAGGTCGACGGCCAATGGGTCGTGCAGGTCATCGAATACCACGACACGTACCGCCGCGACGGCGGCCGCTGGCGGTTCGTGCGCCGCAAGCACCTGCTGTGGTACGGCGCGCCGTCGGCGACGTCGCCGCTCGGTCTGGCGCCGGCGAACTGGCCGGCGAGCCCGATCGGTGCCGGCGACCTGCCCGACGCGCTGGACACGTGGCAGGCCTGGCAAGCCGGCGCACCGGCCGCACCGGACGTCACGGGGCACGATCGATGAAGTTCTGGAGCGCGACCATGTTCCTGCCCGGCGACGAGCTGCTGGCCGTGGCCGAGGCGCTCGACCGGCACGGCTACCACGGGCTGATGGTCAGCGACCACCTGATGTACCCGCGCCAGATCAGCTCGCGGTACCCGTACTCGCCTCACCCCGACGGCCGGCCGATCTGGGCGCCGGAGACCCCGTGGCCCGAACCGTGGGTGCTGATCGGGGCGATGGCTGCACGCACCACGCAGCTGCACTTGTCGACCAACGTGTACATCGCGCCGCTGCGGCCGCTGCTCACCGTCGCCAAAGAGGTCGCCACGGCCTCGGTGATCTCCGCAGGGCGCGTCGCGCTCGGCGCCGGCGCCGGCTGGATGCGTGAGGAGTTCGAGATCCAGGGCCAGTCGTTCGACGACCGTGGACGGCGATTCGCCGAGATGGTCCGCGCGCTGCGCGCCGTGTGGGAGCCCGGATGGGTCGAGTTCCACGGCGAGTTCTACGACGTGCCGCCGATGATGGCCGGCCCGACGCCGCCATCGCGCATACCGATCTGGATCGGCGGGCACAGCGACGCCGCGCTGCGCCGCGCCGCGACCGTCGGTGACGGGTGGATCGGCACGCAGTACTCGTACGACGAGGCCAGCCGGCTGGTCGGCAGGCTGCGCGGCATGCTCGCCGACGCCGGCCGCCAACACGAGCCGTTCGAGATCATCTTGGCGATCAACGCGATGCCCGACGTGGACCTGTACCGCCGTGCCGAGGACGAACTCGGCGTCACCGGGCTGATGTGCATGCCGTGGGCGCTGCGTCACTACAGCGGCCAGCCGCTGACGCATCAGGGCCTGGCCGACGACATCGCCCGCTTCGCCGATCAGTTCGTCGGCCCGATGTCCTAAGCGCGCCGCGAGCGGTGTAAGAGTCGCGCAACTCGAAGGAGGAGCTATGGGGATGCGAGGTTCGTTGCCGGTGGGACGCGGCGCAGTGCTCGCCGCGGTCGGTGTGCTCACGCTGGGCACCGCGGGCGTGCACGCCACCGGGATCAGCACGTCAACGGCGGCGACGACCGCGACGACCGCAGCGCCCGGCGACTTCGGCGACCTCGCCGCGGTGTGCGGACCGGGCACGGCCGCGGGTGCGACCGACCAGGGTGTGACCGACACGCAGATCGTCGTCGGCACGGCCAGCGACCCGGGGGCGCAGATCACGCCGGGTCTGAACCAGGAGCTGTTCGACACGGCGACGGCGTTCGTCGGCTGGTGCAACGACGCCGGCGGCATCCTCGGGCGCAAGCTGAAGCTCAACCTCCACGACGCCAAGCTGTTCGAAGCCGGGCCGCGCATGGTCGAGGCGTGCCAGACCGACTTCATGCTGGTCGGCTCGGGGCTGGCCTTCGACGACCAGGCGGTCAAGCCCCGCGAACAGTGCGGGATGCCGCAGATCGCCGCCTATCTCACGTCGGTGCAAGCGAGCACCTCGGCGTCGGCGATCGTCGCCGCACCGCTGGCGCTGCACACCACGAAGATGCTCTACGCGCTGCGCCGGCTGAAGGCAATCGATCCTGCCGCGGCCTCGGCGTGGGCCCAGTGGAACCTGAACTTCCCGAGCGTCGAAGTTGGCGGGCTGAAGGACCGCCAGGCGGCGATGGTCGACGGGTTCACCGAGGTGCTCTACGACTCGCTGCCGTCCCAGGTGGACAACTACCGCCCGTACGTCGAAAAGCTGAAGGAGCACGGGGTGCAGACGCTGGTGATGACCGGTGCGCCCGGTCCGCTGGCCATTGCCCTCAAGACGATGAACGACGTCGGCTACTTCCCCAAGTACCTCGTCGAGCAGGCCAACATGTACGACCCGCGGCTGATCAAGGAGGCCGGCTCCGCGCTCGGCAAGACGACGATCTACATCCTCTCCAGCGGCGCCCCGTTCGAGCTCGCCGACCGGGTTCCTGCGGTCGGCCAGTACCAGGCGATCCTCAAGCAGTACGCCGGCGCCGAACCGAAGGCCCTCGGTCTGCTCGCCTGGTCGGGCTGGCTGGTCTTCGCCCGAGCCGCGGCATCGTGTGGCGACCAGCTGACCCGCGACTGCGTGATGAACGCGGCGCGGCAGATGAAGGACTTCACCTCGGGTGGGCTGACGCCGGCGTCGACGCCGGGCAACGCCAACGACTCGGGCTCGCCGTGCGCCCTGCTGATGCGCGCCACGACCACCGGGTTCGTGTACGACGAGGTGGCAACCGCACCGACCGACGGTCTGTACAACTGCGATCCGGCGAACACCGCGACGCTGCCCTGACCGGCCCTCGGCCGCCGGTGGGCACCGTGTTGAGAACCAGGAGGTCGTCCGGTACTGTCGCCCGAGAGGCGCCGGGGGGCGCTCGCACAAGGGGGGATCATCCATGGTTCATCGCACCATGAGGCGTCGCGCAGCGGTGCTGGCGTGCTCGGTCGGGCTGGTCACCGGTGGCCTGGCATCGTCGTCGCGGGCAACCAGCGGCACGACGGCGGCCACGACAGCCGGCACCGCGGCCGCCGCCGCAGGGCCCGGTGACTTCGGCGACCTGACGGGCGTGTGCGGCCCAGGCGACGCGAAGGGCGCCACCGACCAGGGCGTGACCGACACCGAGATCACGGTCGGCACCGCGTCGGACCCCGGCGCGCAGCAGGCGCCGGGACTGAACCAGGAACTGTTCGACGCCGCCGACGCCTTCGTCAGCTGGTGCAACAAGGCCGGCGGGATCAACGGCCGGACGCTGAAGCTCAACAAGCACGACGCCAAGCTGTTCGAGGTCGGGCCGCGCATGGTCGAGGCCTGCCAGACCGACTTCATGCTCGTCGGCGACGGCATGGCCCTCGACAGCATGGGCGTGCAGCAGCGCGAGAAGTGCGGGTTGGCGCAGATCGCCGCGTACACGGTGTCGCAGGAGGCCGGCCGCTCGAAGGACTCGATCGAGGCGATGCCGAACAGCGACCGCGGCGCCCACCTGCTGGCGCTGCTTCGTTCGCTGAAGGAGAAGGATCCGGAAGCGATCCAGCACTTCGGGATGTGGAACAGCGACTTCGCGTCGATCACGCCCACCGGCAACCGCACGCGGGTGGCCGCCGAGTTCCTCGGGTACAAGATGGTCGACTACGAGACGCTGCCGTCGCAGGGCGTCGACAACTACCGCCCGTACGTCGAGAAGCTCAAGGCCGCCGGCGTCCAGGTGTTCATCGACTACCACTCGCCGGTGAACATGATCCAGGCGTTCAAGGCGATGGCCGACGTCGGCTACTACCCCAAGTACGTCCTGCTCGAGGGCAACTTTTACAACCAGTCGATGATCACCGAGATCGGCGCCGGCCTGGACAAGACCACGATGCTGGTCAACGCGATCACCTGGCCGTTCGAACTGGCCGACCAGAACCCGGCGACCGCCCAGTTCATCCAGATCCTCAAGGACAACGGCGGCTTCGCGCCCAAGGCGCTCGGCGTCAACGCGTTCTCCGCCTGGCTGCTGTGGGCCCAGAGCGCCACGGCGTGCGGGTCCGATCTGACGCGTGCCTGCGTGATGCAGAAGGCGACCGCGGTCACCGACTGGACGGGCGGCGGTTTGCACGTCCCGTTCAAGCCGGGCCAGACGACGGAGATGAACAGCGAATGCGTCGGGCTCGTCCAGGCCACGAGCGCGGGCTTCGTCGCCGCGACCGACAAGTGGTTCACGCCGAACGACCGGATCTTCTACTGCGACCCGAAGAACAACACGCCCGTCGACCAGCTGCCCAACCAGACCTGACGGTGCGATGAGCACCTGACGGGCAGGGGTGGGGCTCCGGCTCCGCCCCTGCCCGGCACATCGCGTACGGTGCCCCCAACCCATGCAGCTGCTCTGGACCTACATCGCCAGCGGGATCACCACGGCGTCGATCTACGCGATCGCGGCCACAGGCCTGGTGCTGACCTACACGACCACCGGCGTGTTCAACTTCGCCCACGGCGGCATCGGCATGATGGCCGCGTTCACCTACTGGACGTTCCGCTTCGCATGGGGCTGGCCGGCGCCGATCGCCCTGTTCGTCGTGCTCTTCGTGCTCGCGCCGCTCACCGGTGCGCTGCTCGAGTACGTGATCATGCGGCGGATGGAGGGTGTCTCGGACACCACCAAGCTGGTGGTCACGCTCAGCCTGATGCTGGCCACGATCGGCGCGGCGAACTGGATCTGGAACCCGCAGAAGAGTCGCCCGATCGACAAGTTCTTCGAGGGCAACGTCGTCACGATCTTCGGCGTGCGCCTGCCGTGGCATCAGCTGATCGCCTTGTTCCTGGCGGCGGCCGTGGCGATCGGGCTGCGGCTGCTGCTTACCCGCGCGCGCCTCGGCGTGGCGATGCGCGCCTGCGTCGACGATCGTTCGCTGGCGTCGCTCAACGGTGCGCGCCAGGGCCATGTGGCGATGGCCGCGTGGGCGATCGGCACCGCGCTCGCGGCACTCGCCGGGATCCTGATCTCGCCGACGATCGCCCTGTCGCAGGTCGCCCTCACGTTGCTGATCGTCAACACCTATGCCGCGGCGATGATCGGCCGGCTACGCAGCCTGCCGATGACGGTGGTCGGTGCGCTGATCCTGGGGATCACCAACGACCTGGTGCAGGGCTACAGCGACCGGATCAGCGGGTGGGTGCACATCGACCAGCGGTTCCTGTCCGGCTTCTACAAGTCGATGCCGATCGTGATCCTCTTCGTCGTGCTGCTGTTGCTGCCCCAAACCCGGCTGCGCAGCCAGTCGGCCGCGCGCACTCGCGAGCGCGTCGTCGCGCCCACTTGGCCGGGCACGGCGATGTTCGTCTCGATCGTCGTGGTCGGCGCCGTCCTGCTGCCCTACATCCTCCCGAAGGGCGATCTGTTCAGCCTCAACCGGATGTGGGGCCTCGGCATCGTCGGTCTGTCGATGATCCCGCTGATCGGCTACGCCGGACAGATCTCGCTGTGCCAGATGAGCTTCGCCGGCGTCGGCATGATCATGCTCCACCACATGGGCCAGGCGGGAAACCCGATCGCGCTCGTGTGGGCCGCGGTCGTCGCCGGCATCGTCGGGTTCGTCGTCGCCCTGCCGTCGCTGCGCCTGTCGGGCATCTATCTGGCGCTGTCGACCGCGGCGTTCGCCGTGCTGATGGACCGGTGGATCTTCACGATGCCGGCGTTCACCTGGTTCGGGCACACCTTCGACATCTTCAACATGGGTGCGCTGTCGCTGCAGACGCCCCGGATCTTCGGGCACGGCATCACCGGGCACCGCGGCTTGTTCATGTTCGGCGCGGTGTGCTTCGGCGTGGTCACCCTGCTGGTCGTGTGGATCCGGCGCAGCACCTACGGGCAGCGGTTGATCGCGTTGAAGGACAGCCCGGCGGCGTGCGCCACGCTGTGCATGAACCCGCGCGTCACCCGGTTGACCGTGTTCACCGTGTCGGCGGCGATGGCCGGGTTCGGCGGCGCGGTCTACGGCATGGCGCTGCAGTCGGCGACACCGGATTCGGTGAACTTCCTCAACGGGCTGGTGATGCTGATGGTGATGGTCATCGGCGGGCTCACCTCGCCGGGCGCGGCGCTGTTCATGGGTCTGTTCACGGGGTCGACGGTGCTGGCCAACGTGGTCGAGAAGGTCGTGCCGTTCTACAGCAAGATGCAGACGGTGATGATCGGCCTGGTCGGCATCGCCCTCGGCAAGAACCCCAACGGGTTCGTCGCCAACCAGAT
>CAZMHG010000127.1:6897-7261 GCA_964565975.1 uncultured Ilumatobacteraceae bacterium
AGATCCGGCCCCGCTGGAACCTGTACCTGCGCCACCGCCGCGCGCTGGCCGTGGTGCTCGGACTGTTCGTCGCGCTGTTCGTCCTGCGCCTGACGAACGTGCTCGGCAACTGGCCGTTCGCCTGGCTGTGTGTCGCGGTCCTGGTGCTCGCCCCGCTCGTGCTGCACCGTGCGACCGGCACGCCGCTGCCGCGTCGGGACGCCGCGTCGGCCGCGGACAGCGGCACACGCGCCGGGCGTCTGTCGCGCGCTCGGCTCGACGCGGTGCGCGCCGGGCTCGCCTCGCCCGGCGGAGGTCAGTGATGGCGCTGCTCGAGGTCCGCGACGTGACGGTCCGCTTCGGCGGGTTGCGCGCCGTAGACGGC
>CAZMHG010000128.1:0-894 GCA_964565975.1 uncultured Ilumatobacteraceae bacterium
CCCGGCGCTGAAGGATCGCCGACGCCTGACCGGCGCCCATGACGGCCAGCTCGGCCCATGGCCAGGCTAGGCACAGATCGTTGCCCATCCGCTTGGAGTCCATCACGATGTACGCGCCGCCGTAGCTCTTGCGCAGGATTACGCAGATGCGCGGCACCGTCGCGCGACCGTAGGCGAACACCAACTGGGCACCGTGGCGGATCATGCCGCGCCACTCCAGGTCCTTGCCCGGGTAGAAGCCGGGCGTGTCGACAAGCGTGACGAGCGGGACGTTGAACGCATCGCAGGTCGACACGAAGCGTGCCGCCTTCTGCGACGCGGGGATGTCCAGCGTGCCGGCCAACGACAGCGGCTGGTTGGCCACGAACCCCACCGGCATGCCGCCGATCGCGCCGAACGCGGTGACGATGTTCGGCGCCCAGCGACCGCGCAGCTCGAGGAAGTCTCCGTCGTCGCTGAGCGCAGCGATCACCGCGCGGACGTCGTAGCTGCCCGTCGACACCGTGGGGATCAGCGTGCCCGCTTCGGGTGTCGGGCGGTCCGGCGGGTCGTCCGTCGGCCGAGCCGGAGGCTCGAGGTCGTTGTGCGCCGGCAGGTACGAGAGCAATTGCTCGGCGATCGCCAGCGCCGCATCGAGGTCCGGCGCGACGAGGCTGGCCGCCCCGCTGTGACGGGCGTGCGTCGCCGAGCCGCCCAACTCGTCGTTGTCGATCCCGACACCGGTGAACTCGGCGACCATCGTCGGCCCGCTGACGAACGCGTAGGCCTGCTCGGTCATCACCACGAAGTCGGCCAACCCGAGCAGCAACGCCGGACCGGAGACGGCAGGCCCGTCGACGATCAGCACGGTTGGGACCACACCACTGCACATCGCCAGGCCCCGCGCTGCCCGCC
>CAZMHG010000128.1:904-7248 GCA_964565975.1 uncultured Ilumatobacteraceae bacterium
CCCTCGACGATGTCGGCTCCGCTCGACCGGAGGATGCCGACAAGGGGCAGGTGATGTTCGCGGGCGGTGCGTGCTGCCGCTTCCAACACCGCCGAGGAGGACGACGACAGCGCACCGCGCCGCTCGGTGCCGTCGACGTCGACCATCACCACGCGGCCGTCGCCGAACGGGATCACCTCGGCGTGCACCGCGTTCGAGACGAAGGCGCCGATCCCGACCGTGGTCGCACCGGGGGTGGTCATCGGGGGCACCCTACCGGGTCGTCGGCAGCTGCACCGGGGCGACGACGTCGTCGCCCGCGGGCGCGGCGGGCTCGCCGTCGATGTGCACGCCAGGCTGACTGGCGGCCTGCGTGGCGAGCACCTGACGGAGTACCGACAGGGTGACACGCGTCGGCCCCGTGGGTGCCGGACGCTTGCGCTGGACCCACGCGACGGTGCGCCGCGGCAGTTCGGGGACGGCGATCCGGTGGAAGTCGCCGTGCAACCAGACCGGTACCGCCGTTGCCGGCACGATCGCCGCGCCGAACCCCTCGAACGACAGCGACGCCATCAACCGCACGCCGTCGATCTCCGCCGCCGGCTGCAGGCCGACGCCTGCCGCGGCCGCAGCGCGGTCGAGCACGCGGCGCAGCGCCGTGCCGGTAGGTGGCAACAGCAGGGGAGTGGCGGCGAGTTGTCCCAGGCTGACCTCGTGCTCGGCGGCAAGCGGGTGTCCCGCCGGGGCGACCAGCAGCAGGTCCTCGGAGAACAGCGGCTCGATGGTCACGTCGGCGCTGTCGATCGGCAGGTGGACGACGATCGCGTCGAGGTGCGACGAGAGCAGCCGCGGGACGAGGTTGGTGGTGTTGCCTTCGTGGATCAACGGGTGAACCCCCGGATGCGCCCGGCGCAGGGCGATGAGCAGCGCCGGCAGCACCCACCGCGCGGTCGTCCCGAGGGTGCCGATGCGCGCGTCGCCGTGCACCTCCTCGCCGCGGCTGGCCATCTCGGAGGCGATGTCGTCGAGCTCGCGCAGCACCCGGCGCGCCCGTTCGACCACGATCACACCGTCGTCGGTCAGCCCACCACGCTGCCGGTCGACCAGCCGCACGCCGAGCTCGCGCTCCAGCCTGGCCACGTGACTGCTGACGTTCGACTGCACCGTGAACAGCGCTCGGGCTGCGGCCGAGAACGTGCCATGGTCGGCGATCGCCACCATCGTCTCCAGCTGACGCAGATCCATCTCTGGAAACGATACTGACTATCTGCATCAGCTGGTTGAAAGATCACCGATCCTGCGTGCATACTCGATGCACATCGAAGCGAGTCAACCCCCAATGACTTGCTCGGCGGACCAAGGCGGTTCCCCCAACTGCCAGTCCAGGTTGAGAGGCCCCGCTCCCCCAAGCGGGGCCTTTCCCGTTCTCGAGACGTCCCCCACCGGTGGTCGCCGACGGTGCCCGCCGAAATGGTGAATAGGGTGGACCGATGAGCCGCGGTGCTGCCTTCTTCGATCTGGACCGGACCCTGCTGGCGGGCGCCTCGGGCGAGGTGTTCGCCGAGGCGATGCGCGAGGCCGGGCTGACCTCGCGCGACATCCCCGGCGCCAGCGCACTGTTCAAGCTGTTCAACACCGTCGGCGAGACGCTGCCGTCGATGCTGATCGCCCGCCAGACGGTCCGCCTGGCGACCGGCCACTCGCGGGCCAGAGTGAGCGAGGCATCCGCGGCTGTCGCGCCGAAGCTGGCCGCGATGGTCCAGCCGGCGGCGGCCGAGGTCTTCGCCGAGCACCGTGCTGCAGGCCGCAAGCTGGTCCTGGCGACGACCACGCCATACGACATGGTCGCACCGCTGGCCGACCTGCTCGGCCTGGACGACGTCGTCGCCACCCGCTACGTCGTCGACGCCAACGGCGACTACACCGGCCAACTGGCCGGCGAGTTCGTGTGGAGCACCGGCAAGCGTGATGCGGTGCTGCGCTGGGCGAAAGAGCACGACGTGGACCTGGCCGACTCCGCGGCGTACAGCGACAGCTTCTACGACGCCCCGCTGCTCGACGCCGTCGGTCAACCGTTCGTGGTCAACCCCGACCCGCGCATGCGCGTCCTGGCCACCCTGCGTCGCTGGCCGGTGATCTCGCTTGCCGGGCCGCGCCACGGTCTGCACCTGCCGGTGATCGGCGACGTGCAGCGCCGGGTCCTCGACATCACCAACCCCCTGTTCGTGCCCTACGCCAAGTTCGACATCGCCGGCGAGGAGCACATCCCCGACAGCGGTCCGGCGATCGTGGTCGGCAACCACCGCAGCTACTTCGACCCGATGGCTGTCGCCATGGTGCTGGCCCGGACCAACCGCACCGTGCGCTTCCTCGGCAAGAAGGAAGTGTTCGACGCTCCGGTCATCGGCCAGATCGCCTCGGCGATGGGCGGGATCCGCGTCGACCGAGGCACGGGCAGCGACGCGCCGCTGAAGGCGGCAGCCGAGGCGTTGGAGGCCGGCGACGTGGTGGCGATCATGCCGCAGGGCACCATCCCGCGCGGCAAGGCGTTCTTCGATCCGGTGTTGAAGGGGCGCTGGGGCGCGGCACGCCTCGCCGCGCACACCGGCGCGCCCGTCGTCCCGATCGGGCTGTGGGGGACCGAGGAGGTCTGGCCGCGGTCGTCGCGCGTGCCTGCCGTGTTCAACGTGTTCAGCCCGCCCACCGTGCGGGTTCGTGTCGGTTCGCCCGTCCCGATCAAGGGCCGCAGTGCCGATGCCGACACCAAGCGGATCATGACGGCGATCACCGCGCTGCTCCCGGACGAGGCGCGCGTCCGCCGCGAACCGACCGCCGAGGAGATCGCCCGGGCGCAGCCGCCCGGCTACCGGGGCAACCCGAACGGCGAGTCGACCCGGCGTCCCGGCACCGACTGAGGCGGTACCGACTGAGGCGGTACCGACTGAGGCGACTCGGCCCGTCGGCGCCGGTTGCGGTCAGGCACCGTGCCCGCTCTGGACTGCCGCGTCGAGTTGCAGCCAGACATCGTCGAGCCACGCGGCCTCCCCGCCCACCGGCACGTCGCGGCGCGCCACCCGGCGCATCCGGAACTCGATCGGTTCGGGAGCGCGTCGCAGGGCGCGATGGATCCCTGCGAAGTCGTCCCAGCCGTCGAACCCGCGATGCCAGGCGAGGACGACGTCGGCCTGCGGAGCCCCCTGGAGCAGCGCCAGCGTGCCGCCCGGGCGTGGCGGAAGGAGCCGGCGCAGGCCGGCCAGCCGCGCGGCGCGCGACGGGTCACGCTCGGCGATGCGGGCGAGGGCACGGTGCCGCTTGGCGGCCGTGGCGCGGGTGCCCTCCGGGAAGATGATCATCACGTCGTCGCCCGACAGCCGCGCCGCGGTCGCGCGCACCTTGTCGAGCTCGGCCGCGGCGTCGAGCGCGTCGCGGTCGACGAAGCAGTTCGGGAGCCGATTGCCGACGACGTCGAGGTTGGGGACGAGCAACAACTCGCGCTTGAGGACGTAGTGCGGCCGCATGCCGGCGCGAACCGCGACCACCCAGGCGCTGACGAGCGAGTCGGCCAGGCTGGCGTGGCGGCAGAGCATCACGACTGGTCCCGGTGACAGCAGCGCTGCGTCGGGCGCGGTGATCCGCAGGCCGGTGGTCGCCGTGAGCACGCGCATCAGCCGCTGCACCCACCACGCCTGCAACTCGTAGTGGCGGTCGAGGTCGCCGCGCCGTCCGGCGACCCACAGCCATGCCGCCCAGCACACCCCGGCAACCTCGAGCCAGGTCCACCCGGTGGCAAAGGCCAACAGGCGCACGGTGGGAAGGCGGCGCCGGGCGACGAGCATGTCGGCCGTCGCGCCGGCGACGAGCCACAGCGGGGCAGACACCGTGAGGGCCAGCGCGGCGAGGAACACCGCCGGCACGGTGACCACCCGGCGGGCGAGTGCGCTGCGTTCGGCGAGGCCCGTCATGACCAGAACGTAGACCGTGTCGGGCGCCCGTCGGGCAGTGTCTGGCGCGTCGCGATGCCGTGTCCTACCTACCAGTAGGTAGACTGCGTCGATGAACCCGGCCACCGCAGAGCGGGAACTGCTCCACGAGCTCACGCCCGTCGCCGAGCAGTTGGTCCAGCGCCACTACGACACCTGCAAGCCGTGGTACCCGCACGAGTTCGTCCCGTGGGGCGAGGCGCGCAGCTTCCCGTCGCGCGACGAGTTCGATCCCGGTGGCGTGCCGATCCCGGACGAGCTGCGCAGCGCACTGTTCGTCAACCTGCTCACCGAGGACAACCTGCCGTACTACTTCCACACGCTGGACCGGCTGTTCGGCCGCGAGGGCATCTGGCGCGAGTGGTCGCACCGCTGGGTCGCCGAGGAAGCCCGCCACTCGCAGGCGTTGCGCGACTTCGCCCTCGTCAGCCAGGCACTCGACCCGTGGGAGCTGGAGGACGGCCGGATGGCGCAGATGTCGGGTGGCCAGGTGCCCTGCCCGCAGTCGGCGATCGACGGGTTCGTCTACGTGTCGATGCAAGAACTGGCGACGCGCATCGCCCACCGCAACACGGGCAAGTCGCTGACCTCGGCGCTCGGCGAGGACAACCCGGTGGCCAAGGCCGGCGCGCAGGTGATCAACCGCGTCGCCACCGACGAGAACTACCACTTCCTGTTCTACCGCGATCTCACCTCCGCGGCGCTGGAGATCGATCCGTCGATCGTCCTGCCGGCGATCGAGCGTCAGGTCCGCGACTTCGCCATGCCGGGCACCGGCATCCCCGGGTTCAAGACGCACGCCGAAGCGATCGCCCGCGCCGGGATCTACAACATCGGCCAGCACCACTCGCAGATCCTCGAACCGGTCGTCCTGAAGTGGTGGAAGGTCGACCAGCTCCAGCACCTCAACGCCGAGGCCGAGGTCGCTCGCGAGAAGCTGCTCCGCCAGATCCAGCGGATCGGCGACATCGGCCGGCGGCTCGCCGAGCGTGCCCGTGAGGCGAAAGAGCGTGCCAAGGACCTGGCGCGCTCGAAGCTGGCCGACTCCCGGTTCGCCGACACGCGCCTGGCCGAGTCGCTCGGCCTCGACGCCGGCCCCGCGGGCGGCGACGAGAACGCCTGACCTGACGGGTTGGCTCAGCCGGCGGACGCGTCGATCAACGCCCGCAGCGGCTGGCGCTGGCGCCCGTCGGCGTCGAAGTTGGCGTCGGCCAACCACGTTTGGTACGCCGGGCGCACCCGGGCCCACTCCTGATCGGTGATCGCGAACCAGGCGGTGTCGCGGTTGCGGCCCTTGTAAACGACGGCCTGGCGGAACACGCCCTCGAAGACGAAGCCGAGGCGCGCCGCGGCGTCGCGCGACGGCTGGTTGAGCGCATCGCACTTCCACTCGTACCGCCGATACCCGAGGTCGTCGAACGCATGGCCGGCCATCAGATACATCGCTTCGGTCGCGCCGCGGGTTCCAGCCAGCGACGGCCCGTACATGATCGCCCCGACCTCGACCGAACCGTTGGCCGGATCGATGCGCAGGTAGCAGGCCATCCCGACCGTGACGCCCGACGCCCGGTCGACGATCGCCATCGGCACCCAGGCCGGCGACTCGACGAACTGCGCGCAATACGCCGCGAGCTGGTCGATGTCGGCGAACGGACCACCCGGCATGTACGTCCAGCGATCCTCGGTCCCCGGTCCGCACGTGGTGCGGAACAGATCGGCCACGTGCTGGGGGCCGAACGCCACCAGATCGACGACGGTGCCTGCCAGCAGCGCTGGTGCGGGCACCTGGCGCGGTTCCCAACCCGGGACCGCTGGGCCGATCGGTTGGCCGAACTCGTTGCGGACCGCCCGATCGGCCGTCACGAACGGGCCTCGGCAACCTTCTGCTTGACGACGTTCAGCGCCGACCCGGCCTTGAACCACTCGATCTGCTCGTCGCTGAAGGTGTGCAGCGCCTCGAAGTCGATGACCGTGCCGTCGGACCTGACGATCTGGCAGCGCACGTTGTGGCCCGGCTTGGGCGGCAGGTCGAACACGTTGATCGTGTCGTACTCGCCGACCTGGTCGTAGGTCGCCGGGTCGGCGAACGTCAGCGGCAACAATCCCTGCTTCTTCAGGTTGGTCTCGTGGATCCGGGCGAAGCTGCGGGCGAAGATCACCACCCCGCCACGGAACCGCGGCTCCATCGCCGCGTGCTCGCGAGACGAACCCTCGCCGTAGTTGCGGTCGCCGATGGCCACCCAACGGATGCCCGACTCGCTGTACTTCTTGGCCAGGTTGGGGAACGTGTCGGTCGAGTGGTCGCGTACGTCGTGGCCCTCGCCGACACCGTCGGTGTAGGCGTTGACCGCCCCGAGGAACAGGTTGCCGGAGATGTTCTCCAGG
>CAZMHG010000129.1:0-1006 GCA_964565975.1 uncultured Ilumatobacteraceae bacterium
GGGACCGGCTTGGCCCCACCCGCCTGCGACAGGTTGGCGACGCGCATCACGTTGCCGTGGGCGACGTACCACACCCGCCCCTCGGCGTCGCGCAGGCGCACGCTGCGCATCGTGATCCGCTCGACCGTGCCCGAACACAGCCCGAGATCGACGGCGTCACCGACACCGAACTGGTCCTCGGCGAGCACGAAGAAGCCACCGATCACGTCGCGGATCAGCGTCTGCGCGCCGAACGCCACGGCGCCACCGACCACGGTCGCCGTCGCCACCATGCCGCTGAGGTTGAAGCCCAGTTCGCCGACGACCGTGATCACCGCGACGGTCCAGATCACACCTACGAGCACGCTGCGCAGCACGCCGGCGAGGGCGCGCTGGCGGGCTTCGGTCCGGCCCCGATCGGCGCCCGTGACCATCATCGCCCCACGCAGCAGCCGGTTGACGACACGCCGCAGGAGCACGGTAAGCAGGACCGCGGCGACGACGATGGCGACGACGCGAAGCGGTGTGAGGAGGTGCCAGCGGTCGAGGCGCTGGACCCATTCCGCGCGACCGGCGGCTCGCACGGGCATCAGGTCGCGCACCCGGCGAACCTTACGCCACCATCGGCCGAGGCCCGTCGATCACGCCCCACCCTCGGCCGACCCTGGGCCGACACCGGGCCGACACCCTGGCCACCGGTGGGCGCCCGGCCTGCGAGGACAACGCCGCGGACCTGCTTGTAGCCTGTCCGCCGCATGGGCGCCGGAGCGGACGAGCCACAGATCGACGCGACCCGACCCAGCAACAGACCGCCGAGCATCGCCATGGGGCTTCCGCCACCAGCCATCGACGGCATGCCCATTCCGGAATACGTCGCGACATCGATCCAGGCTTGCGCCACGGGCAGCTTGACCGAGGGCTTCCTGTCCTTGCTTGCCTGGGCATGCGCCGCGCCGCCGGCCGTCATCGCCAGCACGGCCATGGCCAGACCGGCACGTCGATACATGCCCCCTCCCGACAAACCGTT
>CAZMHG010000129.1:1016-7244 GCA_964565975.1 uncultured Ilumatobacteraceae bacterium
GGGCCGACACCCAGCCGCCCGCGCCGCTCGGGCCACACCCCGGTGCAACGCGTGCTCCTGGCGACCAGCGGCCTCACCGCGCTGGCCTGCTTCGCCGGTGCAGGCGGGATCCTGTACGCCAAGCACCAGCGCGAACAGTTCCAGGTCGTCAGCATCGACGTCGCCGACCCGGCAGGCCCAACCGCGCCGGCCCCGAACCGCACGGCCGCACCAGCGACGACCGCCCCGGTCGCGGCGACCGCGGTGTCCGCGGCGACAGCGCAGTCCGTGCCGACCGCCGGAACCTCCGGGCCGGCCGCGACCGGACCCGGCGCCACCGAACCAACCGTCGCCCCATCCGGCGGCACCCAACCCGACGTCACCGAGCCGGCGTCGGTCACCACGTCGCGCACGACGCCGGCTGGCAGCGGGACGGGAACCACCGGAGCGACGGCCGTCGGCGCCACGACGCCCGGCACCGGCACCACGGCGTCGACCGGCAGCGCCAGGCCGTCGACCCGGCCAACCGCGTCGACCGCCGCGCCCACGACGGTCACCGCGGACACGTTCCCGGTGATCGACCCGACCCCGATCAACTTCCTCGTCGCCGGCGCCGACGCCAACGCGTGCCTCGACCCCGGCTCGAAGTGGAATCCTGGCGCGGCGTCCGACCGCGCGGCCAGCTCACGCAGCGACACGATCATGATCATCCGGCTCGATCCGAGCACCGACCGTGCCGCGGTGCTGTCGTTCCCGCGGGACCTCTGGATCAAGAAGCCGGGTGGCGGGCACAGCCGGATCAACGCCACGTTCCGCCCGTCGAACCCGAAGATGCTCGTGGCGACGATCGAGCAGAACTTCAACGTCAAGGTCGACCGCTACCTGGAAGTCGACTTCTGCGCCTTCAAGACGATGGTCGAGGCCGTCGGCGGGGTCACCGTCCCGTTCAAGTACCCGATCCGCGACACCTCGTACACCGACATCAGCATCCCCGCGGGCTGCCACACCTTCGGAGGCGACGAAGCGCTGGCCTACGTCCGTGCCCGCCACCTGTCGCAGAAGGTCAACGGCAAGTGGCGCTCCGACCAGACGTCGGACTTCGGGCGCATCGCCCGCCAGCAGGACTTCCTCACGCGCATGCTGCGCAAGGCGCTCGACAAGGGGCTGTTCAATCCGTCCGTCGCCCGCGGCGTGCTGGAGACGCTGATCAAGGGCTACATCAAGACGAACGAGCGGATGAGCATCGACGACTTCATGCAGTTCGCCGGAGCGGCACGCAAGATCAACCCGGCGACCATCGCGCGCTACCAGATCGAGGGTCGGGCGATGTGGGCCGGCAGCGAGCAGGTGATCCGCCCATCGAGCTCCAAGGAGATGACGGCGATCCTGAAGATCTTCCGCGGCGAAGCGCGCCTGGAGCCCGCCCAGGCGTCGACCACCGCGGCGCCGACCACCGCGGCCGCGGCAACCCCAGGCACGACGACGGCACCGGCGACCGGGACCACGACCGAGCCGGACAGCAACGTCGGCGGCGACATCCTGCCGGACCCGAACGTGACCTGCTGACCTCACGGAGCGTGATCCCGCGCTACGCGTGGCGACATGCCCACCGTCCGACGCTTGGCACCCGAAAATGCGCGTGCGTCTAGGGATTGCCCTGTACACCATCGCCGCGATCTGCCTTAGTGTGCCCAGCGGGAGCAACGTCAATCCACCACCAGGAGGAATCCATGTCACTACGAGACTCCGTCATGTCCCGACGCGTACGAGTGGCCGGCTTGGCGATTGCCATGGCCGCCAGTGTCGCGGTCACGTCGGGCAGCGCTGAGGCGGCAAAGGGCCCGTTCGCCAGCGCCAACGATCTGTTGTCGGCAAGCGCACCCGCCAAGGCCGACCGCGTCACACGCACGCCGCGCAACGTCGCCGCGGCACGTCTGGCGACGCTCAACGGCTCGCTGCTGTCCAACCGCCTCAACGGCAAGCGCATCAACTTCAACCTGCTCCCAGGCGTCAAGTTCACCGGCGTGGCCACCCAGGTGGGTCGCCAGCTGGGGATGACCACCTGGTACGGCAAGCTGGACAACAAGGCCGGCCACTTCTACGCCGCGCGGTCGGGCTCGGTGCTGCAGCTCACCGTCGTCAGTCCGAAGGGCGTGTGGGAGGTCAGCAACGTCGGCGGCTCCACGTACCGCGTGGTGCGGATCAACCAGAACGCGATCAAGGAAGACGCCAAGCCGGAGAGCGCGCTGATCAAGGGCAAACTGCCCAAGCAGCTCGGCTCGAAGGACCGCACACCCGGCGGCAAGGCAGCCGCCGACACCGGTGCGTACTACGACGTGATGGTCTCCTACAGCAACCAGTCGCTCACCGGTGAAGGCAGCGAAGCCGCGCTGAAGGCGCGCATCGCCAACGCGGTGAACGAGACCAACGTCGGCTACGCCAACTCCGGCGTCACGACCCGGGCCCGCCTGGTGCACATCCAGAACGCCGGCTACAACGAGGTCGGCGACTTCAGCACCGACCTCGCCCGGTTCGCCGGCACGTCGGATGGCTACATGGACAGCCTGCACACGCTGCGCAACCGCTACGGCGCCGACATCATGGTGCTGATCCTCGAGAGCCAGACGTACTGCGGCCTGGCCGACGCGATCCTGGCGACCTCGGCCACCGCGTTCGCCACGGTGTCCCGCTCCTGCGCCACCGGCTACTTCTCGTTCGGTCACGAGATCGGCCACCTGCAGGGCGCGCGCCACGACACCTACGTCGACCCGACCTCCACGCCGTACTCGTACGGTCACGGTTTCGTCGACGTGACCAACCGGTTCCGCACGATCATGTCGTACAACAACCGTTGCGCCGCCTCCGGCGTGAACTGCACCCGTATCGACAACTGGTCGAACCCTGCACGGACCTACCTCGGCCACGTCACGGGCACCTCGATCACGAAGAACTACCAGGTGCTGAACAACACGGCGTCGTACATCGCCAACCTCCGCACGCAGATCATCGGGCCCAACTGGTACTCGTCGTTCAACGGCTCCCGCTCGGGCTGGTACGACGTGCGCGGCACGTTCAGCACGACCGCCAGCTACCTGTACTCGACGGGCGCCCCGAACACCGGCACGTCGGTTCGGGCAGGTGGCACCTACGGTGACTTCCAGTTCGAAGCCCGGATGTACCGCACGGGTCTGTGCGTCACCTGCGCCAACCGCGTCCTGATCCGTGGCCTCGCCCTGAACCAGTCCACCGGCTGGTGGCACCCCAGCTACATGGTCCAGTGGACGAACGACGGCATGTACTCCGTGTACTTCGTCAACTCCGCCGGTGCCTCCTCTGCGCTGATCCCGTGGAGGGCGACGTCGGCCATCGTCAAGAACGGCTGGAACGTCATCAAGGTCCGCGCGGTCAACGGCTGGCTGCGGGTGTTCATCAACAACGTCTACGTCGGCGCCGTGTACAACACGAGCCTGATCACGGGCAGCGTCGGTCTCGGCTTCTACCGGGACAGCAACACCGGCACGCTGTACACGGACTACGCCTCGATGACGCTGACGCCGGCACTGATGGACGCCAACAGGAAGGCGCCGACCAGCGCCAAGAACAAGGCCATCGACGTCAAGGGCGTGGCGTACGCCAAGGGCGGCACGGCCAACAAGGTCAACAAGTAACACCGACCTGAGCCACCGGTTCATCCGGTGCATGCTTCCGGGCCCGGCCGTTTCGACGGCCGGGCCCGCTCGCGTTCACCGGGCGCGACGCGGCGGGACGGCCGGTGGCATCGACGCGACGTTGCCACCGGCCGGGCTGCCTCCTAGGGTCGCGGCACGAGCAACACGTCAGCGAGACGACCCGACAGGAGCACCCCTCATGTCCCAACGACCCACCCGACCGCGGATCCGCCTTGGTGTCGCCGCCATCGCGCTCGCCCTCGGGGCCAGCGTTGCGGTGTCGACCACCGATGCCACCGCGGCCACCGGCCCATTCGCCTCCGCCAACGACTTCCTCTCCAGCAGCGCACCCTCCGCGAAGGGTGACGCCCGGCTGCGCGCGCCGCGCGCAGCCAGGGCCTCGCGGCTGGTCTCGATCAACTCGTCGCTGTTCAGCGGCCGTATCGACGGCAAGCGGATCGGGTTCAAGCTGTTGCCGGGTGTCAGCCTCACCGGGCGTGTCCGCACGATCAGCAAGCAACTCGGCATGCGCGTCTGGTACGGCGAGATGGACAACAAGGGCGGCTACTTCTACGCAGCGCGGTCGGGTTCGGCGATGTTCGTACACATCGCCGGCCCCAAGGGCGTGTTCGAAGTCTCCAACATCGGCGGTAGCACCTACCGGCTGGTGCAGATCAACCAGGGTCTGATCAAGGACGACGCACCCCGCCGGCGCGCCGCCACCACCGGTACCCGCCTCGGCACGGCCGACGCCGCGGCGGCCGACAGCAGGTCGCAGATCGACGTGATGGTCGCCTACTCGAACAACGCCTTGACGGGTGAGGGTTCGATCGCCGCACTCAAGGCACGCATCGCCACCGCCGTGGCCGAAGCCAACGGCGCGTACGCCAAGTCCGGTGTCACCACCCGACTGCGGCTGGTGCACATCGAGCCGGCCAACTACAACGAGTCCGGTTCGTTCGACACCGACCTGACACGCCTCCAGGGCACCTCGGACGGCTACATGGACGGCCTGCACGCAACGCGCAACGTCTACGCCGCCGACGTCGTGGTGCTGGCCGTCGAGAACGAGGAATACTGCGGCCTGGCGGCGGCGATCATGGCCAACGCTGCCAGCGCGTTCGCCGTCGTCAACCGGGGCAGCTGCATGACCGGCTACTACTCGTTCGCCCACGAGATCGGCCACCTGCAGGGCGCACGGCACGACACCTACGTCGACCCGACCTCCACGCCGTACTCGTACGGTCACGGCTACGTCGACGCGACGAACGACTTCCGCACCGTGATGGCCTACGCCGACGCCTGCGGCGGATGCACCCGCGTGCAGTACTTCTCCAACCCGGCGATGCGCTACAACGGCCACCCGACCGGTACGTCGTCGACCAAGAACTACCTCGTGCTGAACAACACGGCGCTCACCGTGGCCAACTTCCGTACGGCACGCATCGCCCAGAACTTCAACAGCACGTTCAACGGTTCGGCCACCGGGTGGGTGCCCGTCGCCGGCACCTGGCACACCAGCTCGGTCGTCGAGTACTCGTCCGGGCTGGCGAACACGAGCGCGTCGATCCGCCACGTCGGCCTGTACGGCGACTCCACCTTCACGATCCGGGCCAAGCGCACCGGGTGCGTCAACTGCGCGAACTGGGTCGCGGTGCGAGGCACACCCGTGCTCGGCACGGGTGGCGGGTGGAAGCCGTCGTACGTGTTCCAATGGACCAACAACCGGCTGTTCTCGATCTACCTAGTCAACACGGCAGGCACCTGGGTGCCGCTGCTCAGCTGGCGCACGTCGACGGCGATCAAGGCCAACGACTGGAACGTCATCTCGGTGCGCAGCGTCGACAGTGCATTGCGGATGTTCATCAACGGCGTCTACGTCGGCGCGGTGAGCAACTCCGGACTCAGGACCGGCGTCGCCGGCTTCGGCTTCTACCGCGACGCAGCGGCTGGGGCGATGTACGTCGACTCGGCGGTGTTGTCCACCACACCGCAGCTGACCGACACGCGCAACCTGCGACCCCACGCCGGTGCGGCCGTGCCCGGCGGCACGGCGACGAAGGCACCGCGCTGACGCACCCGCTGCGCTGACGCAACCGCTGCGCTGACACCCCCGCTGCGCTGACGCACCCGCGGACGGCGGCGCCCGCACGGCCTCAGTGCCGTTCGAGCGCCGCGGTCATCGCCACGGCCACCGCGGACGGGCCCTCGACCACCACCAGGCGCGCGCCGGTCTGGAGGGCCAGCGCCTCGGCCTCGGACGAGTCGCTCGCCGGAGCGACGATCGCCAACTCGTCCAGCGCGCCTGCTGCCGCGACCGGATCGCCGTCGACCGTCGAGCGGCAGTCGCTGAGCAGGATCGTCACCCGCCGCCTGGCCGTGCTCCGGCCCAGCTGGCGGGCGGCGGCACGCAGCGCGCCGGCGACATCGGTCGTCCCGAAGCCACGCAAGCCGAGCAGGTCGTCGACGACCGTCTCGACCGGCTTGTCACCGCCCTGGCTGCGCACCGCGACGACCTCCTTGGCAAACGCCAGCACGCTGTAGTCCGCCGCGGCACGCCAGGCGACAGCCGACGCCGCGA
>CAZMHG010000130.1:0-7243 GCA_964565975.1 uncultured Ilumatobacteraceae bacterium
ACGACCGGCTTCTTCACGGCCGGCTTGACGACGGGCTTCTTCGTCACGGCCTTCTTGACCACCGGCTGCTTCACCGCGGCCTTGACGGTCGCCTTGGTGACTGTCGCCTTGGTGACTGCCGGCTTTGCCGCCACCGTTGGCTTCGTCACCGCCTTGCGGACCGTCGTCGCGCGGGGCGCCGCGCCCAGCTTGGTGGACGACCGCTTGGCAGCGACCGCCTTGGCAGCCGTGGTCTTCTTCGTCGCTGTCTTCGTCGCCGTCTTCGTCGCCGTCTTGGTTGCCGCCGACGAGCGGGTGTCCTTGGTGGTCGCCTGGCGAACTGACGGCGCAGCCGCCTGCGCCTTCGACGCGGCCGTGGCGGCGACCGAACCGCCGCTCGCGCCGGCAGGCGCGGCGCCGGTGGCCGCCTGGCCGGCATTCCCCGCGTTGGCTGCGAGCGTGCCACGGGCGTCGTCACCACCACTGAGCGCCATGACGGCGACGATCGCCATCGCCACGACGGCAAGGGCGGCCATCGCCACGCGGCGCCGAGGCTCGGCACGGCGCGGCGCGTCGACCGCCGTGGTGCGGTGAGCGAGGGTGACGTCACGGCGAGGGGTGGGTCCGCCGAGTCGTGCGGGCTCGGCCGAACCGGGGGCCACCGAACGCTTGGCGGGACGGCCGGCGCGCTGCGGCGGAGCCGTGCGGTGCAGCGGCCGGGTGGGCTCGTCGCTCCCCCAGAACTCCGCCTCGTAGCTCTCGAATCTGTCCATCACCGACTGCTTTCTGCCTGCCGCTCAGCGTCGGACCGCCGCTGTGTGTCGAAGATGACGGACAGTCTGAACGATTCGTAACAGAAATGCAACATAACTACACAGGCGTGACTTGCATGTGACCCCCGGCCCCATGGCCGGGGACCTCCGCCCCTAGGCCGCTGAGCTGGGCAGACATACCGTCGAGGGTGCCCGACAGGGCGTCGGGTAGAACTCCCGAAAGGTTTGAGATGTCCTCTACTACCGCCACACCGGCGAATGATGTCGTCGTCGCACCGGCGAATGATGTCGTCGTCCTTCACCGCCGGCGGATCGACCGCGTCCTGGTCGCACTCGGTCTGCTGACCGCCATCGTGCTGCTCGTGGCCGGCTTGCTGCTCAACTGGGGCCGTAGCTTCGCCGCCGATTACGTCGGCCGCGAACTCACGTCCCAGCACATCGCCTTTCCCGCGGCCGACGCGCTGAAGTCCGAGGCCGCCGCCGAGACCAAGCCCGAGCTCGCCGCGAAGGTCAACGCGTTGGTGTCCGTCGCCGGCAAGCAGGTCACCACGGGCGACCTGGCCGAGAAGTACGCCAACTACATCGGCGTGCACCTCGACGGCGTCGCCGACGGCAAGACCTACGCCGACCTGGGCGCACCGCAGTCCGCACTCCGCACGCAGATCGCCGACGCCAAGACGGCCAACAAGGCGCAGACGGAGATCGACGCGCTGCAGGCGCAGCTCGACACGATCAGCGGACAGCGCGACACCCTGTTCAAGGGCGAGACGCTTCGCGGTCTGCTGCTGAGCACCTATGCGTGGGACACGATCGGCACGATCGCCGGCATCGCTGCGGTGGTCGCCTTCATCGCCACGGCGATCATGCTGCTGCTCGTGGTGTCCGGGTTCATCCACCTGCGGCGGGCCTGACACCCAGCTGACATCGACATCAGCGTCGACACGGACGGCCCGGCGGGGAAACTCGCCGGGCCGTTTCACGCTGTCGCCCGACCGGGACGACGAGTAGGGTCGGACCATGGCGCATCCGTCCGGTGCTGGCCATCGGCGACTCGGCTGGCTCGCAATCGCTGCGACCGCCATCCTCGCCTCCTGCGCAGAAACGCGCGGCCCCAGCCAGCCGTCCTCGGCAGCCGTGTACTCGGGTGTCGTGCGCTGGCTTGCCGCACGGTCCGCGACCGACCCGGAGCCGCTCCCGGTCTTCGTCGAGTCGATCGCCGCGGACCATGCGATCGGTGTCGATGCCCAGGTCAAGGTGATCGACACGACGGCGGGGATCGCCACGGTCCGGTTCGTCGACAGCGGTGACGAGGCAATCGTCGACGCCGACGGCACCAAGGCGATCAAGGACGGCGGCGTCTTCGTCGCGCTCGGCCCGGTGGTGGCCCGCGATCAGGACGTGGAAGTGGAGCTCGCCAACGTCGACCCGGCGTCCGGCGAACCTGGGCCGCTGCAGTACCTCACGCTGCGGGCCGATGGCGCAGGCCAGTACGCGGTGGTCGGCTCACGGCAGCAGCCATGAATCGTCGTGGCCGCGGGCGGCGGGTGCGTTCGGCTGTTCGAGCATCCGCCCGACGAGTTGGCGGATGTCCAGGACCAGCGCTCGGTCTGGCTGCGCATCGCTGCGCTTGACCCGCTCGACCTCGATCGCCAGGGCCGCCCAGGCCCTGCTGGTCTCTTCGTCCAGCGCGGTCCGCAGCACCACCACCTCGGCGGCCGATGCGCCGACCACGGCCGCCATCCGGTAGGCGCCGAGGGTCGCCAGCCGATCGGATTCACGAAGCAGCGCGGCCGGCAGGCTGCTGTCCGTCGCCGGCGCCTGGTCGCCGACCATCATCCGGGTGAACTCCGTGCGCCAGCGCACGCCAAGCCGGGTGGCGTACAACACGCCGGCGAGCGTGAGCACGACAACGGCGATGGCGATGCCGCTGCGTGGCGTGGGGGTGAACCACACCGCAGCAACCGCGCCGAGCAGGCTGGCAACCTGGAAGTACAGCTCGCCTTGCGAGACCACGCTCCCTCGGGCGAGCTCGGGCACGGCGGAGAACAGCTGCTCTGCCGTGCGCGAGGCCAGGCTGTTGGCCAACCCGATGGTGGCCGCGATCACGATCACCGGGAGGCTGGTGGTGTTGGCGACACCCAGTGCGGCGACCGCCGCAGGACCGAGCAGCAGCGCGGCGATCAGTCTGCTCGCCTCGACGTGGCGCAGGATGCGGGGTGCCAGGTACGTTCCCAGGAAGCTGCCGATGCCGGCGGCGAACAGGGCGACGCCGTAGATCACCTCGTCCCCGCCGCCACGCTTGATGGCCAGGGCCAGCAGGTAGGTCATCGCACCCGATACCGCACGCAGGACGGCGATCCCGAGGAGCGACAGCCACAGCCGCGGTGGCAGGGCGCGCATCGTGCTGGTCGCCATCGGTGGGCGTGCGCGGCTGGGGTCCGGCAGGTGTGCGGCACGCCACGCGGCGAGACCGAACCCGACGGCAGACACCGCGAGCACGACGCGCGGGTCGAAGGCGGCGAGCAGCGCGCCGCCGAGCGCCGTGCCGGTCGAGCCGAGGATCACACCCGCTCGCCCGACGCTGCCGCCCGCCGCGGCGAGCTCCTCGCCGTCGCCCATCGTCGAGGTCAACAGCGCCGTCTTGGCGAGGGAGTACGCCTTGCGCATCAGCAGCACGGCGAACACCACGGGGTACAGGGCGATCGAATCGAGATAGGGAATGGCCACGAGCGCCAGCACCGCGCGGGCCACCTGCGTGCCGACGATGCCGAGCCGAAAGCCGCGCCGCGAACGGTCGAGCAGCCGGCCCATGATCGGCGCGACGACGACGAGCGGGGCCGTCGTCAAGGTCAGGTACGCCAGGATCCTGCTGCGCGAGGAGTCGAACGACACGGCGACGAAGAACGACCCCACCAGCGAAACGGTGAACAGCGAGCTGGCGAAGTCGTCGAGCCCGTGGACGAGGGCCAGCCGCCGGGCGCGTGGGGAGCCGACCACCAGCCGCACCAGCCGCGCCACGGACACCCCGGGATCGTACCGTCTGCCCGCAATCGCCAGCCCGGCGCCACCGGGCGAGCCGGCCACGCGTGGAGGGCTCACCAGAACCAGGAAACCCGCCGACCGGGATCACCGGCGACGGGTTTCGAACGTGGCTGTCTTGGCGGAGAGGGTGGGATTTGAACCCACGGACCACTTTAAAAGTGGTCCCCGCATTAGCAGTGCGGTCCGATCGACCAGACTCCGGCACCTCTCCTCGGACCGAACACGCTACCGCAGCCGGCTGCGCCGCCAACGCAGCCCGACACGCTGGGCGGTGCCCTCCACGTCGCACCGCACCGGTGGCCCTGGGACCGTGGCGACGGCCAGTGGCAAGCGGATCGCCGGTCGAGGCGCCGAACGCATCCACGGCCACACCCAACACCCCGAGAACCAAGGAACCCGCCGACCGAGACGACCGGCGGGTTTCGAACTTGGCTGTCTTGGCGGAAGGAGTGGGATTTGAACCCACGGAGGCTTGCACCTCGCACGCTTTCGAGGCGTGTCCCTTCGGCCGCTCGGGCATCCTTCCGTCGGACAGGCTAACGGTTCGGGCAGAGCGTCGGCGCGTGGAGTTGTCGACCGCCGTGGCGAGCGGCCTACGTGCGACGGGCGGAGAAGAACGCCTTGAGCATTGCCGACGACTGGGCGGCGAGGACGCCACCCACGACGGGAGGCCGGTGGTTCAGGCGGACGTCGCTGCAGATCTCGTACAGGCTCTGCAGCGCGCCGGCCTTCGGGTCGGACGCCGCATAGACCACCCGACCGATCCGCGAGTTGACCAGCGCACCGGCGCACATCACGCACGGTTCGAGGGTGACGTACAGCGTGCAATCGAGCAGCCGCCAGTGCCCGACGACAGCGGCCGCGTCGCGTAGGGCGAGGATCTCTGCGTGGGCGCACGGGTCCCCGGTGAGCTGGCGCTCGTTGTGCCGACGGGCGATCACTGCGCCGTGTCGCACGACCACCGCGCCGACCGGCACGTCGTCATGAGCTTGGGCGGCGTGCGCCTCGTCGAGCGCGAGGCGCATTGCCGTGTCGTCGTCGACCGCGGCCACGTCGCCAGGCCCCCCGTCGGGCATCGTCACGCCACCGTGAAGCGCGCTGACGGGTGCGTCGTGCCACCCTCGGCACGGATCGCGCCGTCGTCGACCAGCTTCAGCAGATGGGCCATCACACTGCGCGCCGCCGCGGCCCACAGGGCGACGTGGACCTGGGCGTACAACGCCGGCACGATCTCGGCGATCGTGCCGCGCCCAGCGCGAACCTCGGCCAGGATCTGCGACTCGCGATCGAGGCGGTGCTGCAGATAGGCATGCAGGAACGGCCCCGGATCGGTGATCGGCGCGCCGTGCGTCGGGTACAGGATGTCATCGGCACGGTCGATGCACCGGCGCAACGACGTCAGATAGGCGACCATGTCGCCGTCCGGCGGGCTGACCACGGTCGTGCTCCACCCCATCACGTGGTCACCGGTGAACAGCGCCCGTTCCTCTTCCAGGGCGACGCACAAGTGGTTCGGTGCGTGCCCTGGCGTGTGCATCGCGCGCAGCGTCCACCCGTGGCCACGGGCGGCAACGTGGCCGTCGGTGGTGCGCATGTCCGGGCGGAAGTCGGTGTCGATGCCCTCCTCCATCGCCACGTCGCTCTGTGCCGCCTCGGCGCGCAACTCCTCCAACACCTCGGGCGGCAGCGGGAACTCCGGCCACTCCGAGCGTTCCCACTCGGGGCCGGCGGCGAGGTGCGGTCCGGAACCGACGGTGAGCGCACCCGTTTCGGCGGCAAGCCACGGGGCGAGCGGCGAGTGGTCGCTGTGGCAGTGGGTGACGACGACGTAGCGAACGGTGCGCCCGTCGAGCGCCCGGACGAGTGCCTCGCGGTGAGACGGGCTGACCGGGCCAGGGTCGATGACCGCGCAGTCGTCTCCCCCGACGATGTACGTCCCGGTCCCCCACGCGGTGAACTTTCCCGGGTTGCGGGCGATGACTCGCTGGACGAGCGGCGAGACCTGGACGAGCTCGCCATATCGCGGGTCGTCCAACAGGACGTACGGGATGCCGCTCACGACGGCTCGCCTGCCGGCAACGGCCCCTCCGGCGACCTGGCGCCGCCGGCCGCGGCCTGGTCGCGGGTCAACGGGCTGGACACACGGCGGATCTCGCCGGTGGCCTCGCCGGGCTTGTCACCGGGGACGACCTGGACGATGGGGGCCCCCTGCGAGCGGGCGATCGCTTCGATCCGTCGCCATCGTCGAGCGCTCAGGCGTGGCCGGGCGCGCACCGTGGTGAGCGCGCTGTCGATCACCTCGTGGCGTGGGCCGAAGTCCTTCAGCAAGGCCTGGACCATCGCCGCCGCCGGGATCGCCAGGATCGCGCCGACCGCGCCGAGCAGCGCGGCGCCGGCGATCGCCGAACCGAACGCCAACGCCGGGTGCAGGTCCATCGTGCGCGCCGTGATGCGCGGCAGCAGCAGGTAGTTCTCGATCTGCTGATACAGCACGACGAGGACCAGCACGACCAGCGCCTTGAACGGCGAGTCGATGAACGTGATCAGCACCGGCAAGGCCCCGGCGATGTAGGTGCCGACGACGGGCATGAACTGGCTCATCAGACCGACCCACAGGCCCATCGCCAGCGGCGCCCGCGTGCCAACCGCCATCAGCATCACCCAGTGGAACACCGCCGACAGACCGGCCAGCAGCGCCCGCGAGTACAAGTAGCCGCCCGTCTTGTCGATCGCCACGTTCCATGCGTTGAGCACCGTGCGTTGACGCTCGGGCTCGAGGCGCGAGCAGATCGCCCGACGCAGTTTGGGTCCGTCGGCGACCAGGTAGAACGTGAACAGCATCACGGTGAACAACTGGAGGATGAACCCCAGCGCCGTCATCGACAGGTCGAAGACCTTTCCCTGCTGGTTCTTGATGAACCGCTGCACCGCGCCGTCGGGCCGTTGGATCTCGGCGATCACCTGGTCGGGGTTGATCTTCAGCTTGAAGGTGCTGTTCAAGAAGTTGACCGTCTTGTTGACGTACGTCTCGGAGTTGCCGAGCAGGTCGGCCACCTGCTGGCCGACCAGCGAGGCGATGGCGACGACGAAGACGACGAACGCCAGGGCCACGCCGAGCAGGATCACCGCCGTCGCCGAGCCACGCCGCCAGCCGCGGGCGGCCAGCCGGTTGACACCCGGTTCGATCGCTAGCGCGAGAAACAGGGACACGAGGATCAACAGGGCGAGCGGCCACAGCTTGCCGAGGAAGTCACGCACGAACGTGGCGACGAGAAACACGACCCAGAACGCGATCGACGCCCGCCACACCCAGCCCGGCATGCGGCCCTGGGGCGGGGCGGGGGCGGCGGGCGTGGGCGTGTCGCTCACGAAGCGCACCCTACCGAGGCACACGCGGCGCGCAGTGCCCCCGCAGCGCCGCCACGGTCTGCAACCGTGACTCGGTCGAG
>CAZMHG010000131.1:0-7231 GCA_964565975.1 uncultured Ilumatobacteraceae bacterium
GGAACGGTGCGAAGCGACCGCCCCAGAGCACCCACAGGAACACGACCCACCCGGCGAGCGCCCCGAGCATGGTCGAACGATGCCATCGCCTGACGCCGGAGTCGTCCGGCGTGCGTCGCAACACCATCGTCGAGTTCCCTCCCGCTCGTCCTCCCGCGCCGGTACCCGAAGGCCTGGCCGCTCAACGTACACGTACTGATGCTGTTGCCATGCCCTGACGCTGTCGCCCATGCCCTGATGCTGTGGCCCATGCCACGGCGGGTGTCACGACCAGCGTGGCGGCTGGTATCGCAGTGGGTCACGCCGTGGGTGTCACGGCTGGTGTCACGACCAGCGCCGTGGGTGTCACGGCTGTTGTCACGACCAGCGCCGCGGCCGGTCGCCTCCCCGTCGCCTGTCAGTCGCTTCCGGTGTCAAGCGCGTGCCCTACCGGTCGGTAGCATCCTGGCCGTTCGGGACGCGGCGGCCCGAACCGATCGACGTCCACGCCGAGAACACCCGATGCGCACCGCGTTACGTCACGTCAACATCGACCAGCTCACCGCCGACCTGGCGACCACGACGACGGCGTACGCCAACGCGCGGCCGTATCCGCACATCGTGCTCGAGAACGTGCTCACCCCGGCGGCGTTCGCCGCCGCGTGCGCCGAGTTCCCGACGCCCGACGGCGCCGAGTGGAAGAATTACGTCCACTTCAACGAGCGCAAGTACGCCAACACCAACAGCGCGTCGTGGGGCCCCACGCTGCAGGCGATCGCCGACGAGCTGATGTCGCCCGAGTTCGTCACCTACCTGTCCACGCTGACCGGAATCCCGGGCCTGTTGCCCGACCCGTCGCTCGACGGCGGCGGACTGCACGCCTCGGGGCGCGGCGGGTTTCTCAACGTGCACGCCGACTTCACCACGCACCACACCGTGCCCGGATGGTGGCGGCGGGTGAACATGCTGGTCTACCTCAACCCGACGTGGGACGAAGCGTGGGGCGGCGGCCTGGAGATGTGGGATGAGACCGTCAGCGAATGCCTCGACTACGCCGTCCCCCTCCCCAACCGGGCGGTCGTGTTCACCACCACGGAGACGTCGTTCCACGGTCATCCCGAGCCGATGACCTGCCCCGAATCGGCATATCGCCAATCGCTGGCGCTGTACTACTTCACCGAGACCGACCACGCCGTGACCCGCTCGACGAACTATCAGGCCCGGCCCGGCGACGGCGTCAAGCGAATCGGCATCGCCGCCGATCGGATGATGTTGCACGGCTACGACGTGCTCAAGCGGCGCCTGCACCTGAAGGACGATGCGGTCAGCCGCGTGCTCGGTCGGGTGACGCGCCGACGCCGGCGCGGCCCAGGCACCGGGCCGAAGCCCTAGGGCTTGGCCGAACCGACCAGCCACATCGCGAAGAACTGCGAGCCCCCGCCGTACGCGTGGCCGACCGCGCGGCGGACGCCGTCGAGTTGGTGCTCGCCTGCGGTGCCCATCACCTGCATCGCCGCCTCGCCGAAGCGGAGCATCCCGCTGGCGCCGATCGGGTTGGTCGACAGCACACCACCGCTGACGTTCACCGGCAACCGCCCCGTCATCTCCGTGTCGCCCGCTTCGACCATGCGCCATCCCGCACCCTTTGGGGCGAAGCCGAGGTTCTCCAACCACATTGGCTCGAACCAGGCGAACGGCACGTACATCTCGACGGCGTCGATCTCGGCCGCCGGATCGGTGATCCCGCCCTTGCGCCACAAGTCGGCGGCACACTGCTCGCCCGCCGCGGGGCTGACCATCTCGCGGCCGGCGAACATCGTCGGCTCGCTGCGCATCGCCGTCGCGTGGACCCATGCCTTGGGGCCGGGGTGGGCGTCGGCAGTGGCCTCGTCGGCCAGGACGAGCGCAATCGCGCCGTCGCTGCTTGGGCAGGTCTCGACGAATCGGACCGGGTCCCACAGCATCGGCGACTCCATCGCCTTGTCCAGCGTCCAGTCCGCCTCGTGGAGGTGCGCGTACGGATTACGCAGCGCATTCGTGCGGTCCTTCACGGCGACCATCGCGCCGATGTGCGACGGGGCGCGGTATCGGTCGATGTACGTGCGGATGATCGGCGCGAAGTAGCCGCCCGCGCCCGCGTGCACGGGCATCCCGAACGGGATCGGCACGCTGAGGGCCCACATCGCGTTGCCGTCGCTCTGCTTTTCGAACCCGATCGTCAAGACCCGTCGGTGGATCCCGGCGATCACGTGCTGGGCGGCGACGATCGCCGTCGACCCACCGACCGAGCCAGCGGTGTGGACACGGAACACCGGCTTGCCGTGCGCGGCCAGCGCGTCGGCGAGCCACAGCTCGGGCATGTTCAGCCCTTCGAGCATGTCCGGTGCCTTGCCGATGACGATCGCGTCGATCTCGCCGATGGTGAGGTGCGCGTCGGCAAGCGCCCGGTCGACCGCTTCGCGCACCAGACCGGCGATCGACACGTCGGCCCGGCAACTGGTGTGCTGGGTCTGGCCGACGCCGATGACCGCGCAGCGCTCGGCGGACGACGACGCGCTCGACGATCTCGACGCGCTTGAGCGTCCGGGCATCAGCGACCCTCCAACACGGCGACCAGGTTCTGTTGCAGCAGCGGCCCGCTGGCGCTGTGCGCCAGACCCCGCTCGGCGGCGCCGGACATCAGCCGCTCGGCGACTTCGACGAAGCGCAACAGCCCAGCCGCCATCTGCGGGTTGCCGGCCAGCGCCCCGCCGCTCGGGTTGACCGACGTGCGCTCGACGTCGATTCCCAACGCCTGGCGAAGCAGGAGGTGCTGATGCGAGTACGGGTCGTACAGCTCGGCGACGTCGAGCCGATCGTCGTGCGCTCCGGCGCGCTGTGCGGCGACGGTCGCAGACGGGCAGCCCAGCATCGAGCGCGAGTCGAGGCGCTGGTTGGCGATGCGATGGTCGATCCCGCAGATCCACGCCGGGCGACGGCCGGCCGCGGCGGCCAGCGACCGTGCCGCGTCGTCCGCGGCGAGGACGACCGCCGCCGCGCTGTCACGCGGCGGGCCGATGTCGTACGCGGTGAGCGGATCGCTGACCAGCGTGGCCGCGCTCACGGTGCCGGCATCGACGCCCGCGGCTGCTGCGGCGACCTCGTCCATCGCGCCGCGGGTGAGGACGCCCGCCTCGAGGCATGCGCGCGCTTGCAGCGCAGCGACGGCGTTCGCGCCGGGCCACAGCGGAGCGACCACGTACGGATCCATCTGGGTGACCAGGATCTGGTCGATCGGGCCTGCCGTCGTCTTGCCGTTGGCGAACACGACCGCGGTGTCGGCCTCGCCCGTCTGCAGCTTGATCCACGCCTCGTACAGCGCCATCGCGCCGTCGCCCTCGACGTGGCTCTCGACGATCGGCGGCCACGCGCCGATCGCGTCGACGGCGGCGACGAAGCTGAACGGTTGACCGCTCATGTAGTCGCACGACCCGTGGCACCAGAACCCGACCTCCGATCGCTGCAGGCCTGCCGCCGCGACCGCGTCGGCGATGACCGGGGCGATCAGCTCGACCGAGGTCAGCGTCGTGTGCTCGCGCAGCGGCTGGCGCGCCGTGGCGACGATGGCGACGTCTCTCATGAACGTCGCCCTTGTGCCCGGCGCGGCGCGTCGTAGCGCGGCGAGTGATGGCCGGGCGCATCGTCGCAACCCCTGCGCCGGCTCATCGCTCACCGACCGCGCCAATGGCAAACATGGCGTCGATGTCGTCGATGTCGTCGATGTCGTCGATGTCGCCAGTGGCAAACATGTCGTCGATGTCGTCGATGTCGCCAGTGGCAAACATGCCGTCGATGTCGTTGATGTCGTGGTCGATGGCGATCACGATGCGTCGGTGACCTTCGTGTCGGGTTCGCCGGTCGGGCGGAAGTGAGCGACGTTCTCCAGCGTCGGGCCCCACTGGTCGCGCGGCTTCCACACCGGCTCGACCCGCATGCCGATGCGCACCGCGCTGGCGTCGCACTCCTGGATCAGGTGGCCGAACGACAGGTCGGCGCCGTCAAGCCGGATCTGCGCCGCGACGTACGGGATCGGCACCTGCTGACCGAGGAACGGGACGTTGACGACGCAGAACGTGGTCACCGTCCCCCGAGGTCCACACTCCACGACCTCACCCAGCGACACCGCGCACCGTGGGCACACCCCGTTGCGCGGCGGCAGGTAGACCAGCGTGCAACGCGGGCAGCGACGGCCGACGAACCGCCCGTCGAGCAAGCCGTCGAGGTGCGCCGTGGCGTTAGGGCCTGCCGACCAGTCATAGGTGATGCTGATCGGGATCCGCAGCCGCAGCACCGGGTCGGCGGCGGACGTCTCGCCCGACCCGGCGAGGTCCGCCGGGCCCAACCGTCCGGCTCCAGCCGGGCGAGGTGAATCAGCCATCACCCGCCACCGGCTCGAAGCAGACGATGTCGATCATCCCGTTGCCGCGCGCCTCCGCCCATCGCGGCCGAACGCGCAGCCCAGTGTGGATCGTTCCGGATCGCCCGGACGGCCGCGGCGCCCCACCCGGATCAGCGTCAGCGTCGCCGCCGGCGTCCGGACCCAGATCGACAGCATGCAGCAGTTCGCCGTCGGCCCCGTCCAGCCGGATCATCGCCCAGGCAAACGGGCGATCGAGTGGCTGGCCAGCCTGCGGGGTTGCCTGCCATGACCAGGTGGTAACCGTGCCCAACGGCCCGACCTCGACCCACTCCGCGCACCGTTCCCCGGTTGCCGGGTCGAACTCCGCCGGAGGACACCACGTCCGCCCGTCAGCGCCACGGGTTGCCAGCAACCGTCGGTCGCGCAGCCCCGTGAAGAAGGTGGACAAGGTCGTGCCGACCGTGCGGGAGTACGGGTACGAGACCACGAGTGGTGCCTCGAAGCAACCGTCCTCGGTGCGTCGGTACTCGGAGGACGCCCCGGACATGGCGCATTTCCTAGCACCCTCGTCCGGGGCACCCGGTACCGTGCGAAGCGAGCGCGCCTCCCAACATCGGGCGGCCATCCATCGAGCCTTCACGGTCCCTGCGCCGACGGCTCGTCAGACGGCGAACCTCCGAACGAGCCATCCAACGAGCCAACGAGCGAACCTCCGGGCGAGCCAACGAGCGAACCTCCGGGCGAGCCATCGAACGAGCCTCCGGCCAAGCCATCGAACGAGCGACGGGACGAACCGACGACTTCGACCGCCGACGCACGCTCATCGACGAGTCGCGCGGTGAGACCGCGGCGGTTCGGTTCCGCGTTCATCGTCCGGCCGGCGGGCGAACGCACGGTGAGGCGCCTGTCGTCGTCCAAGGTCACGGTCCACCCACCATCGTGGATCGCATGGTGATGCTGAACGCACAGCGGGAGCAGGTTGGCCAGGTCTGTCCGACCATCGAACGGCGGCCGCCACCATCGCACGTGATGCGGCGTCGTGTCGTCGAACGGAACTGCGCATCCCGGCCAGGCACATGTTTGGTACAGCGCCCGGAGCACGCGCCGCTGCGCAGCCGTGGCCAACCGCAGACGTCGGCCCACGTCCAACGGGCCCGGAGCCGACACCACTCGCCCGCCGTCGAGCACCACCTCGTGGACGATGGCGCGGCTGCGAACCGCGTCGTACTCGGCGGCGGGGAGATCGACGTCAGGTCCCCAGTCGATGACGGGCGCACATCCGGCGGGGACCCGGCGGTCCTCGACGACGACTACTTCGGGACGGGCCATGCGCACGCCGCCACCGGTGATCAGTCCAATCAGCGCGTGGGCACGGAGGAACGACTCACGCTCCATCGGATCGTCGGGCGCGCCCACTGGCCGGCCTCCGCCGTGGAACAGCGCTTCGGTCGAGACGCGCAGCCTTTGGGTGAGATCGAGGCCCGTCTGTGGGTCGACGGTCAGCCTCCAGTGGTGCATCCCGTCGTCACGGTCGACCCAGGACTTCAACCGAACGGCCCGTCGCTGCCGCTCCAGCCGGGAAACCCCATCGTCGTCATCGAGCGCGCGCTGCAGTTGCTTGAGGAACTCGCCGAACTCGTCCACGGTCCGCGTGCATGCGGCCTGCACAACGGCGTCGGTGTCGGCCAACACCCGCCGTCGCTGCTCGGGCTCGAGCCGGCGGAGCGCGGAGCCGAACTGGTCGACGTGTCCGCCGCCAACCCGGCCGGATTGCAACGCCTCGCCCAGCTGAGGCGCACGTTCGACGATGTGCAACCGATCGAGCAGACCCACGGCCTCTCGCCGGTTGCCACGCAGCCCGGCCACCAGATCCGCTTCGGGTTGAACGGACAGGACGGTCATGACTTCGGCGAAGACCAGACGCTGCGCGTCGAGCGCTGCGCTGAGCTGGGCGGTCGCCGCCATGGCGCGGTCGAGGTCGCCACGATTCCGACTCGCGCGATCGACGGCGAACGCGCAGTGGAGCAGGTCGACCAGGTGCGATCGCTCCGGCAACATGCTTGCTCCCTCCACCGACGACGGCCGTGACACCCAGCCGCCGGCGAGCAGCTGCGGACCACGGTGATTCCTGGTTGTCGGACGCCCGAGGCGTCGATCTTGCCGGGGAAGCTGTATCGAACACTAGTTCGATAGAATCGCGATTGCAACCCCATTCGAGAAGAATTTCCGAGTTGAACAGGCAGGCGAACAACGCACGCCGACAACCCGCACCACGGCACGCGAGCGATCGGTACGCCGAGCAGACCGAGCCGCACGAGACCCCCGACAAACGACTACCTCACCGCGGCAACCCGCACGACGGCCAACAACGAACGCCGGTGTCCCGCACGACGGCCAACAACGAACGCCGCCAATCGCGCCACGGCCTCCGCTCGGCCGCGCCCGGGTGGCGGCTGACAGACTGCCGCGATGGAGCTGGCGTACACGGCCGAACAGGAGGCGATGCGCGCCGAGTTGCGCGCGTACTACGCGCAGCTGCTCACGCCCGAGGTCGTCGCCCGCCTGGCGGGCGGCCACGGGATTGGCGCACCCATGCGGCAGGTCTGGAAGCAGATGTGCGCCGACGGGTGGGCGGGCATCGGTTGGCCCGTGGAGTACGGCGGGCAGGGGCGCAGCGCGGTCGAGCAGTTCATCTTCTTCGACGAGTCGATGCGCGCCGGCGCCCCGGTGCCGATGCTGACGATCAACACCGTTGGGCCGACGATCGCCAACTTTGGCAGCGACGAGCAGAAGGCATTCTTCCTGCCGAAGATTCTCGCCGGCGACATCCACTTCTGCATCGGGTACAGCGAG
>CAZMHG010000132.1:0-7216 GCA_964565975.1 uncultured Ilumatobacteraceae bacterium
CAGCTCACACCCCCAAAACCGGCCCTTCGTCTGCCCACCAACTGCGGAACCCGGGGACCACGAGCGAGTCCATGTCGACGTCGACGGTCCACCGTCGACAGGGTGCCGTTGTCGCGACGAGCGCGGGTCACCTTCTCGAGCAGACCCCGCTCGCATAGCGAGTCGACGTGGCGTCGCACCACGCGGTCCCCCAGCTCGCACTTCGTGGCGATTCTGGCGATCGACGGCCAGCACAGGCCATCATCGTCTGCGTGGTCGGCGATGGCGAGCAGCACCAGCCGCTCGCCCGACGACACTGTGTGCTGCCGCCAGACCCACGACATTGCACCAACGCTCATGGTCTCCTCCCCGGGCTCTGCAGCGAACGAGCTATCTCGGGCCAGTCGGACGGGCGCCAGAGACACGTCTCGACACCTGGGCACTGGTCGAACATGCGCAGCACTGCACGCTGGACCGCCGACACCCGGCCGGACTCCTTCTTCAACTCGATGAACATGACGCGCGGCGGACGGACCAAGATCAGATCCGGCAGCCCCGCAAGGTTGCCGCGCGAGTCGCGGTCGTGCCACACCCACCAGCCGGCTGTCTCAGCGAACTCGACGACCGACGCCTGGAACTCTGCTTCGGACGCGAGCCGCTGGTACCAGCCGGCCGGACGGGTGACGGTCACGTGGCGAGCGGTTTCGACGCCAGCCGCGCTGCCGGCGCCTCGCCGGTCACCACGTTCAGGCTGGCGGCGATCCCAGCGACCGACTTGAGGAACGCCAAACGTTCGACCTCGTCGGGACGGTGAAGCGTGTAGCCGATCTGCAGCTTGCCGTCACGAAGCCGGAACCGGATCTTGGCCGGCACTTTGAATGCGACGTCGGTGCCGACGAACGGGATCACCGCCAACTCCATCGCTTCGGGGATGGTCAGCGAACCGCCCTTGCCCGCCGACGCGCTCACGTTCTCCTCGAACGTGATCTGACGAGCCCCGCGACCGAGGTCGGCGCCCTGCTTGAAGTTGACGTCGATCTTGGCGACGAACGTCTCGGCGATCGTCAACATCTCGGCGGCGCCCGGGACACGGATCTCGTCGGCGCCGTGCTCGATGCTCTCGGCGAAGCTCTGCTGATCGGTCAGCCCTTGATGCGCCTTCCGGTACGCCCACTCGGGGGTCTGACGGAGCTGTAGGGCGACCCGATGGTCGCGCCAGGCCGGCAGGCCGCGAGCGCTGTCGTTGAGCACGGCGGTCACCGCGTGCTTGGTCTCGTCAGCGTAGACGATCACGTCCGACTTGTCCTCCGCCGTGGCGCACACGGCAAGGAAGGAGGCCACGTTGAACACGTTGACGGTTCCGGTGACACGTCGCGGGCGCGCGGACAGGGCCTCCGGATCGACGAGCGTCGGTTTCCAGCCGTCGGGCACGGTGACGACGAACGGGGCCTCGCCGTCGTTGACCGGGATGGGGACGAGAGCGTCCCGGATCATTGCGACGGCGACGGCGATGTCGCCGTCAGCAAGGGAGGGCTCGACGAGCCCGCTAACCGGCCTCGAGACATCGCTCACCGCACGACCTCCGTGATCTCGCCGGTGGCCATGTCAACGACGCGCAGGTCGCGGATCGTTGCCACCGAGTTGAGGTCCAGCTTCATCTGGTCCGGGTCCGACGTGTGCAGAACGCCTGCCGTATCGGGGTAGAACACGCCGGCGACCCGATCGGGCAGCGGCAGCTTCATCGTCACGTTGTCAGACCCGGATATTGCAGCCGGGGTCGTGATCGGTGGTTGAGGGGATCGGGTCGGGTTCGGTGGGTTGTCGGGGAGTCCGATGGCCGGCGGGGGCGGTTGACGAGCGCGTTGAAGCTGGGCTCGTGGTGGGGTTGGTTGTCCGGGCCGGGTGAGGTGTGGGTGCCTGGCCGGGTCAGACGAACGCGGGAAGGGCCCGGATGCGGGTGAGCGCCTCGATGAAAGCGTCGGCCCAGGCGTGAGATCGCGGGATGCGGAGCCAGAGCTGTCGGGCGTGGCGCACGACGCGGGCGGCGACGTTGAAGAACGCCAGACGGAGGCGTTTGCCGCGGCAGCGGCGGAACTCGCGGGGCAGGTGTTGGTCGCGGATCCAGCGGGCGACGTTGTGGGCCAGGGCGCAGGCGTGCCACCACAGCCAGTTCCCGAAGAAGTTCTGGACGGGTGCGTGGATGAGCCCGAAGTCTTCTTTCAACTGTCGGATGGTGTCTTCGGGGATCCCGCCCCGAAGCCGGTGGTGGGCCTCGACGTCTGCGGCGGGAGCGAACAGGGCGGGCAGGTTCGTCACGATCGCGTGGAACCGCCACCCATCGAGATCGTCGAAGGACAACTGGTCGCCGGCGTTGGTGCGTTGGTGGCGCACGATCAGGCGCAGCAGTCGGGGCCGCTGGTTGCGGCGGGACCAGCCCACCTCGATGGTGGTCTCGGCGATCTCGGATCCCTTCTGGTTCTCGGCACCCAGTGCCGGCACCCACGATGTCGCGGGATCGGCAGCGAGCGCGAGCACCGATGCGCGCACGTTGGTCTTGCTGGGAGCGGTGATCGAGAACACCGCCCCGAGCGCGTCGCAGGCGGCGAACACGTCGTGTTGGTAGCCGGCCGAGTCGATCCGCACCCACAGGTTCTTCGTCTCGCGGACCGCGGCGGGGATCGCGGCAGCGCACTCGCGGATGAACCCGGCCAGTGCGCGGCCCGGATGCGCGTTGCCGGCCCGGGCCCGCAACGCCAACACGTCGCCGGTCTCGCCGCACACCCCGATCAGCGGTGACAGGCCGACCTCGCCCCGATAGCTGAACTTCGAGCCTTCCTTGCCGGGACCGTAGGTGTCGACCAGGGTGGCATCCGGGTCGATCGTCACCATCCCGCCCGCCGGGCCCGCACCCAGCGCCCACGCCCGAGCCAGCATCGTGCGGTTCACCGCCGCGGCCTTGTGGACCCGACCGAAGTCGGCACCCGCGCAGAACCGGAACAGTGTCGTGTGCGACGGGAACGCGTGAGCACCCCGCAGCTGCTCGGTGGCGCCCTCGAGCAACGAACGATCCGACAGGAACTCGCCGCCCGCCAACAGCACCTCGACCAACGTCCGGTAGCACTCCCCGCCGGTGTAACCACCCGGCCCGATCGGCCGCAGCTGACGGCCATCGGCCACACCGACCAGGTTCAAGCGGTCCAACAACGGACCCCACAAGGCGACACCCGCCACCCCGGTCACATCCTCATCAGCTACCTCCGCCTTCACCAGCGCCGCCTCCCCGCGAGGCCGAACGATCAGTTCACCAGCATCGAACAACGTCGCGGTAGCGTTCACCCGTCAGGTGCTCCTCTTCCTGGTCTTGCGTTGCTTGGTCGCTACGCATCGTCCCAGGCAGCGGAGCACTTGTCGCGTCAATCCGACCAATCAACCCCCAACCGGCTGCAATATTCGGGTCAGAGACGACCACCGTCCGGCCCTTCGGCTCGACCGCGAACTCGAGCGTGAACTTGCCCTTCTTGCCGAGTGTCTGGACGGTGACGACCAGGTCCCGGACTGCCTCGTCCAGTTCGACGAGCAAGTCGCCGTGGTTGTGCTCGAGCAGCCAGCGCACGAAGGGCGACGACTGCAGATTCTCCACCAGCTCCTCGGAGAGCGGCGCGAGCCCAGCTTGTTGGTTCATGATTCCCCTTTCGTCCCGTCGTCGTGACGGGAGATAAGCCAACCCTTTTCGTAGGACTGGGCGACGTGAGCATGAATATAGGTATGACACATAACGCAGACCGCAAGACCGTTCGTCGGGTCGTGCGACCCGCCTGCCGAGCGCATCTTGCGGTGATGCGCCTGGGTCGCCTTGCTGGTACAGCCCGGGGAGCCGACATCGCATCGGCCCGACGTCACGAGCGTGTGCCCGTCGAACGTGGCGCCAGCGCGGGCGAGGACCGCCTCTCGGAACGCCTGGGCGGCGCCGGTGCGCGCGACCCGGGCGCGCACGTCGCGGTGTCGATGAAGCGACGACCGCGCGAGCGGCGCCGCCCGGGTGAGCGGAGCGCGTCGTTTCACGGACAGCGCAGGTGAGCGACAGAAATCGACATTACCGAATAGCAACGGTCGTCACGCATTGCGTACACTCGTCGCGGTGAGTGGCCGCTGCAGATACGCGTCGAGGGCGTGCCGACTGATCCGGTACTTGCGACCCAGCTTTGGCGGGTCGCAAAGGCCAGGCAGGCGGCCTGAGCGCGCGAGCCTGCCTGCGGTCACGATCCCGATCCGGAGGATGTCGGCGGCTTCCTGCAGCGTCAGAACGTCGTCGCATGCTTGGAACATCGTCATACGTTCTACGTATACCACACGACACACCCATGCACAAGAAAGCAAGACACGACATGAGCAAGCTCGGTGAACTTCTCCGCAGAGAACGCACCCGACGGGGTGAGCGCCAAGTCGACGCCGCCGCACGATTCGGCATTTCGCAAGCCTCATACCACAGGTGGGAGTCGGGCGAGAACAGGCCGTCGGACGAGCAGTTCGCCACCGTAGGGAACTTTCTCGGGCTTCACGTCGACGACGTGTGGAAGCTCGTGCACCACGGCGAGGAGCCGACCAGCCTCGACGCGACCCGTCAGGAGGTGGCGGAGTTGAAGCGCGACGTCGCCGACCTCAGGGCGGTTGTCGCCGAGCTCAAGATGCTGCTCACGAGCCAGGTCGGGCCGACGGCGATCAGCCCGCCTGCGACACCACGAGGGTTGCCTCGAAGGCGGGGCTGACCAGCAGCCGATCGGACATCATCTCGATCAGCTCGAGCACTTCGGCGCGTAGTGCGACCACGTCGGCGCGCACACTCCGCAGATCCTCCGCCAATTCGTCACTCACCGCGCCGTATCACCTTCCATCGGGTTCCCACCTGGGCGTCATCATACGTTCACCGCGTAACCGCGCTCATAATCCGGGCGGCGACCTCCTTCGAGTCCTCCACCATATGCACGTACACGTCGGCCGTGACCTGGGATGGACGAGTGCCCGAGGAACTCTTGGATCAACTTCAATGGCAGCCCCTGGGCCATCAGGATCGATGCCGCCGAGTGGCGGAGCTCGTGCGGGGACCAGTGACCAAGTCCGGCGGCACGGGCGGCGGCATCGACGAGCGACCACATGCGTTTGGGGTCGAGCGGGGTGCCGACCGGCGATCGGAACACGAGGTCCACGCCGAACAGATTCACCGGCCACGACGACCCGGCGACCGACGCTTCGAGTCGCATCAGGTCGCGGTGTCTGCGGAGCGTCTCGACCGTCCCGTCGGCCAGGTAGAGCGTGCGTTGCGAGGTCTTGGTCTTGGCTCCTTCGAGCACGAGACCGGCTCCTGGGACCCGCTTCAAGCCGCGCATGACCCGGAGTTTGCCTGCGTCCAGGTCGATGGCGTCCCACGCCAGCCCGAGGGTCTCAGCAGGCCGCAGGCCGCACGTGAGAGCGACCACGAACAACGCCTCGTCTCTGTGCCCGCGCACCGCGGCGAGGAACGCCTTGGCCTGGTCCACCGACATGCCCCGCTTGGCGGCCACGTCGGCCCTCACCGGGTCTGCGAGTGCAGCAACGTTACGCGGCACCAGCCCGTCCGCTTCCGCCGATCTGAGAGCCCTACGGAGGATGGAGCGCGCCAGCCGGCGGGCGGTCGTGGAGTACCCGGTCGGCCGGGACGGCGCCGGCGCGGCCATGTCAGACAACATTCGCGACACGTCTCGCACGGACAGCTTCGACAGCTTGATCGCGCCTACTCGCGGGACGATGTAGTCGCGCACGACCTGCCGGTACTGGCCTCCGGTCGCCGCAGCGAGCGAGGGAGTCGCCGCAGCGAGCCAGTCCGCGAGGAACGCGGCAGTCGTGAGCTCGGACCGGTCGATGTCGCCGCCCCGACCGAGCGTGGATCGCAGCTCATCGAGTCGGGCGAGCACCGCCGACTTGCTCTTGCCGGTAACCCAGCGCCGGCGCTGGCGTCGAGCACCGTCGACCGTCTCCCAGCCGATGGTCAGCGAACCCACCCAGCGCTTCCTCACCCGGTCGTACCGGACCGTGCCCTCCCCGTTGGACCTTGTCCGCCTCCGCTGACCCCCACACGTGCTCCGTTCATCTGCGACCAGGTCACTACCCGGTCACTACCCACCGTAGGGTCGACGTCCCTGGCAGCACAACCGTATGCCCTACAGGGCTGCCCGTATGTGTCGGGATGCGTCGCGCGTTAGATGGTCGTGTCCTCTGTTCTGCGGACTCTTAATCCGCAGGTTCAGGGTTCGAAACCCTGGGGGCGCACCGAGAAGGAGCAGGTCAGAGCGACATTCTGACCTGCTCCTTGCTTTTCGGACGACCGTCGTGCCGCGAATCTGCCGCGAAGGGATGGCTCCAATGGGCACGATGCGCGAGCGCACTCCGTGCACCTGGAGCTGACCGTGTCGGCGGGCGTCGACCCGTTGACCGGTCGTTACCGGCGCGAGATCGGGTGATCATCTGTGCAAGAAGACTCCGCCGCTCGTGCGGATCACCATGACGAGCCGCTGTCGATGTCGAGCTGCACCAGCTCGACCGCTCCGTCAGGAGCCAGCTGGCCGATCACGGCGAATCGCGCGACGACGACACCCACGCCGATCACGATGCGGTAGTCGGCGCGTCCCAGGATCAGCTCCGGGAGTTCATCGAACTGCGTGGCGAAGGTCTCGACGATGCGAAACAGGTCGAACACCTGGAAGTCGTTCGTCGACGGCTGGCCATCGGGACCACGCTCAGCACCGAGCCGGCGATCCAGGTCCGCGAAGAACCTCGCGGTGGCTCGAACGGCGCGCCGCTCGGTGGTTACTGAGCTGGCGACTCGGTACCGGCGATGTGGTCTTCGAGACGAGCACGCACCCTAGCGAGGAACTCCGGCGGCACGTCAGCGAGATCACGAACGATCCCGGCAGCAAAGATCGCATCTTGTTCGGCCGGCGAGAGCTGCTCGAGCTCCGCTGCACTCCAGACCCGTTGTGCCAACCCTGTGAGCGTAGCCCTGTGGGCGATCCGACCAGACCCACCAGCTTCGCTCGATCATCCCGCCGGAGGGCTGATCATGTCGCTGGAGGTCGGGACCACGCTCGTCTCGGCCGAACCGCGACGTCATGTCATCGCCTACTCCACCAGACAGGATCGGAGGCATCCTGGGGGATGAGAATCTGGTTGCCCCCGACCGCTTCGACTCGATCACCGCCGCACG
>CAZMHG010000133.1:0-7205 GCA_964565975.1 uncultured Ilumatobacteraceae bacterium
CCGTGCCGCCGACGACGCCGCCGACCGTGCCACCGACCGTGCCGCCGACCGTGCCACCGACCGTGCCGCCGACGACGCCGCCGACCGTGCCACCGACCGTGCCGCCGACTGTGCCGCCGACGAACCCGCCGGAGACTGTGCCGCCGACGACGCCGGTGACCACGCCGGATACGACGCCGGCCACCACGCCGCCGACCGTGCCGCCGACGGTGCCGCCGACGAACCCGCCTGAGACCGTGCCGCCGACGACGCCGGCAACGGTTGCGCCGACGGTGCCGCCGACGACGCCGCCGACCGTTGCGCCGACGACGCCGCCGACCGTGCCGCCGACGACGCCGGCAACCGTTGCGCCGACGACGCCGACGACCGCTGTGTCCCCCGGTGGCGGAACCATCGTCACGACCACCACCTCCACGGCGGTGACCGGGTCGACGCTGGCAGTGACCGGATCCAACTCGAAGGGCATCGCCGGGGCCGCACTGGTCCTGGTGGCACTCGGCCTCGGCGCCGTCCTCGTCGCCCGCCGCCGGCGCACTGCCTGATCGGGAGGGCGCCTAGGCTGCGCCAGCAGTGACCGCGAGAGATGGAGATGATGGTGCGACGCCAGGAATGGTCTGTTCGCACCATCATCTCTACTCCGCGTTGGCACGAGGAATGCCTGCACCGCCGGTGCAGCCGGCGTCGTTCCGCCAGATCCTCGAACAGATCTGGTGGCGGCTCGACGCCGCACTCGACCTGGAGATGATCCGCTGGTCGGCGATGCTGGGAGCGATGGAAGCCCTGCAGTGCGGGACTACGGCGATCATCGACCATCACGAGTCACCCCATGCGGTCGAAGGCAGCCTGACCACGATCGCCGAAGCCTGCGCAGCAGTGGGTGTGCGCACCAACCTGGCGTACGGTGTCACCGACCGCCACGGCGCCGACGGTGCACGCCGCGGACTGGCCGAGAACGAACGCTTCTTACGGGCGGGCGGCCGGGGCATGGTGGGCGTGCACGCCGCGTTCACCTGCACCGACGGCACGCTGAACGCAGCCGCCGGGCTCGCCGCAGATCTCGGCGTCGGGGTCCACATCCACGTTGCCGAAGGCCCGGACGATCGAGCCGCGGGCGAACGCCTCGCCGGGTTGGCTGCCGAGGATTGGCTGCTGGTGCACTGCGTCCTGCTCGACCGTGACCTGCCCGGGACCATCGCCCACAACCCGCGCAGCAACATGAACAACGCCGTCGGCTACGGCCGCCCGGCGGCCCGCCCGAACCGGGTGGTGCTCGGCACCGACGGGATCGGTGCGGACATGCTCGAGGAGGCGCGCCTGGCCTATGCCCGTCTGCGCGAGGACGACATCAGCGCATCGCCGGACACCGTCTGGTCGTGGCTCGACAACGGCGCGGCGTGGTTCCCCGAAGTGCGCGCCGACCGCGTCACCTGGAACTACCCGAGCGCAGCCAGCCCGTGGCATGTCGCCTTCACACCCGGCGTGCGGGCGCTGGACGTCGTGCTGGCCGACGGTGAACACGTGCTCCGCGACGGACGGCCGACGCGCGTCGACGCCGCGGAGGTCCGTGCCAAGGCTGCCGAGCAGGCGGCCCGGCTGTTCGCCCGGCTCTGACGGCGGTTTGCCTGACGCTCAACGTGAGCTTGAGACCTACCCCAGGGCAGTAGTCTGCGGCCATGAGCACGCCGGTCGCGATCTACCTGCAGGATGCCCACCCCATCCGTGAGGGCATGGCCTTCGCCCAGTACGCCGAATCCAAGGGCTTCCACGCGGTGTGGCAGGCCGAGAGCCGCCTCGTGCGCGAGGCGACCGTGCCGATGGCCGCGTTCGCCAGCGTCACCGAGCGGATCAAGATCGGGTCGGGTGTCGTCGACTGCTGGAGCCGCAACCCTGCCCGGCTGGCGGCGACGTTCTCGACGCTCGACGACCTCGCCCCGGGCCGGGTGATCCTGGGCATCGGCGCGTGGTGGGATCCGCTCGCCGCCAAGGTGGGGATCAGCCGTGCTCACCCGCTCACGGTGATGCGCGAGATCGTCACTGCCGTGCGCGCCCTGTTGCACAACGAGACGGTCACCTTCGACGGCAGCTACGTGCATCTCGACGGCGTCGAACTGGATTACGTCTACCAGGAGCGCCGGCCCAAGGACGTGCCGATCTACATCGGTGCGACCGGCATGCAGATGATGGAGCTCACCGGCGAGATCGCTGACGGGGCCGTGCTCAACTACCTCGTCTCGCCCGACTACAACGCCCGGGCGATGGCTGCCCTGCAGCGCGGCGCCGAGCGCGCCGGGCGCAGCGTCGACGACATCGACCGCCCGCAACTGGTGGTGTGCAGCGTGCACGAGGACCGCCAGACAGCGCTCGACATGGCGCGGATGATGGTCACCCAGTACCTCGGTCAACAGCCGCACATCATGAAGGCGTCCGGCGTGCCGCAGTCGCTGCTCGACCGGGTCGGCGAGGTGCTCACCTGGCCGGCGACGCACGAGCAGGTCGAGGCGGCGAGCAAGCTGGTCCCCGACGAGATCGTGCAGATGCTCACCGCGTCCGGTACGCCGGCCGAGGCCCGGGCCAAGGTCGGCGAGTACGTGCGCAACGGGTGCACCTGCCCGATCCTGTACCCGCTCGGCGACGTGCACGCGATGATCGACGCGTTCGCCGCGCCGTAGCGGCGCCGCCCGCCGGCATTGCCGGGATGGCAAGTTCGGAGCGCGCCGCGGTCGGCCAGTACGCTCGGGGCGCTATGGGTCAACAGGTCGCCGTCACCCGCCTGCCGAGCCGCGTCGGCACGCTGCGCTTCGAAGCCAACCGGAACTTCACCGGCATGGGCCACGAGCGGTTCACCAGCGCCGCCGATGCCGTCGGGGACACGCCGTCGGCGATCGTCGCTCGGCAGCTGTTCGCCACCGGTCAGGTCAACGCGGTGCACGTGTACGGCAACGTGATCACGCTCGGGTTGGCTGGCGGGTACGAGGGCGCCGACCTCGACGGCGTGGTCGCCGACATGTACCAGTACTGGACCCCGGGCCGCCCGATGCCCACCTTCGACGACCTGCCCGCCGAGGCCGCTGCGGCACCCGCTGCCGACACCGGCGCCGCTGGCGGTGCGGCCGGTGGGGCCGACAGCGCGTACGTGCAGCGCGTGCCCGAGGCGCTCCGCCAGCGCAGCGCTGCGGCGTTGGCCCGTTGGCGCGCCAACCACTGAGGCCATTCGTTCTGCCACCCGTAGCGGTCGATCCGCGCGGTCGGGCGCCACGGCCGGTCCGTGCCGCCGTCCGGAACGGCAGCGCCGATCCCGGAGCGTGGGGATGCCTGTATCCGGTACCGTGGCGCCGGGTACCGTTCAGTCCCCACACCCATCCGGCCCTTACAAGGAGATCAGGCCCTCATGGACTTCGACAGCATCAAGGACAAGGTCACCGACGCGCTCGGTGACGCCAAGGAGAAGGCCTCGGAGGCCTGGGACGCCGCCAAGGAGAAGGCCGGCGACCTGGTCGACGGAGCCAAGGACAAGCTCGGTGGTGCCAAGGACGCAGCCGAGCACGCCGCAGAAGACGTCGGCGACGTGGCCAAGGACGCCGTCGGCGGCGCGGTCCACGCGGCCGAGGACGTGGCCGGTGGCGCGGTCCACGCGACCGAGGACGTGGCCGGTGGCGCGGTCCACGCGGCCGGCGACGTGGCCGGTGGCGCGGTCCACGCGGCCGAGGACGTGGTCGGTGGTGCAGCGGGCGCTGCCGAGGAAGCCGGGCACGATGTCCGCGGCGGTCTGGGCGGGCTGATGGACAAGGCCAAGGCCGGCTTCGAGACCCTGAAGGACAAGGTCGAGGACGTCATCCCCGGCGATTCGGACGGCGACGGCCACTGAGCCTGGCGGGTTCCCACCAGGAACCTGTGACGATGTCGAGAGGGCGAGCCTTCGGGCTCGCCCTCTTGTCGTTCCAGCGCTCGCCGCACTGGAAGGACGAACACATGTTCGGTTAAGGTAGGGGCAATGGCGGCGCCAGCGTTTCCTCCCGTCTCCGGCATGCTCGCCTCGGGTGTGGCTGCGTCGGCGACGCGCACCCTGCCGGTGGGGGCGCTGCTGGCCCCGGTCCTACCGGCCCTGCAGCGTGGCACGGTGGTGGCCTGTCGGGGTGATGCCCCGGTGAGCATCGCCTTGGTGCTCGTGTCCGAAGCATGCCGCACGGGATCGTGGGTGGGGATCGCCGGCCAGCCGAACCTCGGCCTGGGGGCCGCGGTAGATGCCGGCGTTCCACTGGAACGGGTCGTCGCCGTTCACGGCGCGGCGCTGACCGACGCGCGCTGGGCCGAGGTCGTCGCGGCGATGATCGACGGCTTCGACCTGGTCGTGCTCGGGCCGGCGACCTTCGGCATGCGACCGGCGACCGGTCGCCGGCTCCATGCGCGGGCCCAGGCGCGTGGAGCGGTGCTCGTCGTCGTCGGCGCGCACCCCGCGTTCCAAGCCGATCTGCAGGTCGAGGCGTGCACCGTGGCGTGGCACGGGCTCGGCGTCGGGCACGGCCTGGCAGACGTGCGCCGGCTCGACGTGGCCGTCCAGGGTCGTCGTGTCCATCGTCCTCGGCAGGTGCAGATCGCCTGGCCGGCCGTCGGTGGGATCGGCCGCGAACCAGTGCCGGCCGCCGTGTCGATGGTGCCCGAACCGGGCGCGTCCGACGTGCTCCTCGCCCGGCGCTCGGGCTGACGGCGGCAAGGGAGCGGCGCCGATGGGAACAGCGCAGACCAGGACCGCGCAGACCAGGACCGCGCAGACCAGGACCGCGCAGACCGGCACCGTGCGGACCGGGACGGTGTGGTGCCCGAACTGGCCGGTCGTGGTCGCCAGAGCGGAACCGGACGAGCCGGTGATCGTGCTGCGCGCCAACCAGGTGGTCGCCGTGTCGCGCGCGGCCGAGGAGCACGGAGTGTCGCCGGGGATGCGCCGTCGCCAGGCGCAGGGGCGCTGTCCGGGGGCCCGGCTGGTGGCTCATGACCCGGACAGCGACGGGCGCGCGTTCGAGCGTGTCGCGCGCGCCGTGGCCGAGATGGTGCCGCGCGTCGAGATCGGCGAGCCCGGCCAGATCACGTTCGCGGCCCGCGGCCCCGCCCGCTACTTCGGCGGCGAGACGGCGTTCGCCGCCCGGTTGCTGGCCGTGGTCACCGAGGCGGCAGGCGCGTCGCCGTCGGCGGGTTCGGGGTCGGGGTCGCCGACGGCCGGTTCGCTGCCGGGATCGCCGCGCGTCGCTCGGCCCGCACGGTGGCACGGCCGGTGGTGGTCCCGAGCGGGACGGAGGCCACGGCGAGGTACCTGGCCGATCTGCCGATTCGCCTACTCGGCCTCGTCGGTGGGGTCGATGATGATCTGGTGCTGTTGTTCCAGCGGCTCGGGCTGTATCACCTCGGAGATCTCGCGGCCCTCGAGGATGCCGATGTGCTGGCCCGCTTCGCCGCGCCCGGCCGCTTCGCCAGGCGCCTGGCAGCTGGGGTCGACGAGCGTTTGCCCGACGCTCATGATCCGCCCGGCGGGTTGGCCGTCGAGCACCACTTCGACGAGCCGGTGCACCATGCCGACATCGTCGTGTTCACCGCGCGGCGCCTGGCCGACGGCCTGGTCGGCCACCTCGGCGCCGATGGGCGGGTGTGCATCCGTGCCCACGTGACCATCGAGACCGAGCACGGCGAACGCAGCGAACGCCTGTGGTATCGCTCCACCGGGCTGGTCGCCGCGGCGATCGTCGAACGCACCCGCTGGCAGCTGGACGGCTGGGCGAACAGCGAGGCGCTGACGGCGGGGATCACCTTGCTGCGCCTCGACCCGGTGGAGATCCGTGCCGACGACGGCGTTCAGCAGGGCATGTGGGGTGGGCGGACCCAGGCCGACGACTGGGCGTTGCGCGCCGTGGCCCGCCTGGCGGGGATCGTCGGCGAGGAGCACGTGGTGGTGCCCGCGGCACGCGGCGGGCGGCTGGTGCACGACCAGTACACCTGGGTGTCGGCGAGCACGGTGGAGCTGGCCGAGGGTGAGGCGCGGGTCCGCCCGCCGGTCGAGCCGTGGCCGGGCCGGAACACGGGTCCGTCTCCGGCCGTCGTCCACGATCCGCCGGTGGTCATCCAGGTCCACGACGCGGCCGGTACGCCGGTGCAGGTGTCCGGCCGCGGCCAGCTCAGCGCTCCGCCGGCGGCGGTGCTGGTCGGTGGGCACTGGCTGGCGGTCCGCTATTGGGCGGGCCCGTGGCCGGTCGAGCAGCGCTGGTGGGACGCGGCCACGCATCGCCGCGTCGCTCGCTTCCAGCTGTTGACCGACGACCAGCGGCTGTTCGACGTCGGCCTCGAGGACCGCCGGTGGTGGATGCACGCCGAACACGCGTAACGCTCGCCAACCGGGACCGGCAGGCCGCGGGCCTACGTGTTGAGCGGTTTGGCGCGGCGCAGCGAGGCCAGCTGGTCGGGCTGCTGCAGGGCGCGTAGCGCGAGGTCGAAGTCGGCCAACGAATACACCTCGCCGTCGTCGGTGATCATCACGAACCGGTCGAGCGTGCCCAGGAACGTGCGGTCGTGGCTGACCGCGATCACGGTGCCGACGAAGCCGTCCAGCGCCCGCTCGAGCGCCTCGGAGGACTCGATGTCCAGGTTGTCGGTCGGCTCGTCAAGGAGCAGCACGTTGTGCCCGTCCAACTCGAGGCAGAGGATCTCCAACCGGGCCTTCTGCCCGCCGGACAACGTCTGGTGCTCCTGGCGCGACTGGGGCGCCAACCCGTAGCGGGCCAGCGCCTTCATCGCCTGCTCCTCGTCGAAGATCCGCCGGCGGACGACGTCGATGCACGTCGTCCCGACGAACTCGGGCCGCTCGTTGACCTGGGTGAACATGCCAACCGAGGTTCGCGGCCCGAACGAGATCGTGCCCGTGACACCGCCGTCACCGATGGGGATGGTGCCGGCCAGCGCCCCGAGCAGGTGCGTCTTGCCGGTGCCGTTCGGCCCGATCAGGCCGACCCGCTCGCCGAAGGCGACCTCGTCGCTGAACGGCAGGAACAACTCGCCGACGGCGACGTCGACGAGTTGGACGACGCGCCGCGCCGAATCGCCGCCACGGAGCCGGGGCCGGATCTGGTGATCGGGGACCGGCGGCGGCGGGGACGCGCCCGTCCGGGGGCGGGCCGTCGAGGGCGACGGGGTGGCGCTGTCGCTGCTCTACCGCTGCAAGAGCG
>CAZMHG010000134.1:0-7087 GCA_964565975.1 uncultured Ilumatobacteraceae bacterium
GTCTCCGCCCTCGGCACCTCGTTCTTCCTCCAAGCCGCCGTGCTCCTGGTCGTCGGGGCGCGCATCGTGCGCTACGAGAGCGAGCGGATGATCGACATCGGCAGCGGCCTTCACTGGGGCGTGCTGCGGGTCTCGACGGTGCGCCTCACGGTGATGGGTGTCGCCGTCGTCGTGATGCTCGCGCTGTGGCTGTTCATCCGCCGGAGCAAGCTGGGCAAGGCGATGCGCGCCGTGTCGTTCGACCCCGAGGCCGCGCAGATGATGGGCATGGACGTCAACCGGGTCGTCGCCGTGACGTTCTTCATCGGGTCGGCGCTGGCCGGCATCGGCGGCGTGATGAGCGGGCTGGTGTACAACCGCGTGTTTCACACGATGGGCTTCGTCGCCGGCCTCAAGGGCTTCACCGCGTCGGTGCTCGGCGGCATCGGCTCGATCCCGGGCGCGATGACCGGCGGCATCCTCATCGGGCTGGCCGAGAGCTACGCCCAGGGCTACGTGTCGACCACCTTCTACGACATCGTCGTGTTCCTCGTGCTGATCGCGGTGATGCTGTTCCGACCGCGCGGCCTGTTCGGCGTCGCCGAGCTGAAGAAGGTCTGAGCATGAGCGGCGGCGGCGACTCGCGCGGCATCGGCACCGACCAGTGGGTCGAGCAGAACGCCCAGCGGACCGCGCGCGGCACGCTCGGCGCGGTGCGTGCCCGGATTGCGGCGATCCCGCCGACCGTACGCATCCTGTCCGTTGCCGCGCTGGCGTTGCTGTGGGCGGTCGTCTCGCCCACCGACTACACCTCGCGCCTCGCCTTCCTCACCGCGCTGTACACCCTGCTGGCCTGCGGCCTGAACGTGGTGGTCGGCTGGGCCGGGCTGCTCGACCTGAGCTACACCGCGTTCTTCGGGTTCGGCGCGTACATGTTCGCCCTCCTCGCGTCGGACAAGTTCGATCTGCACTGGCCGACGATCGTGCTCGTGCCGTGCGTGATCCTGGCGACGGCGGCGCTCGGCGTGCTGATCGGCCTGCCGTCACGCCGGCTGAGCGGCGACTACCTGGCGATCGTCACCTTGTTCTTCGGGCAGATCTTCGTCAGCCTGGTCAACAACGGCGATCGCCTGCAGCTGACCTTCGGCGAGACGTCGGTCCCCAGCAAGCCGTTCAACCTGACCGGTGGGCCCAACGGCGTGACCGGCATCGAACCATGGTCGATCTTCGGCCACGCCGTGCGCGGCATCACCGGGTACTACGTCCTCACCGTGGTGGTCACCACCGTTGTGATGATCCTGCTCACCCGGCTGCGCAGGGCCCGGCCCGGGCTGGCCCTACGAGCGATGCGCGAGGACGCGCTGGCTGCCGACGTGCTGTCGATTCCCGTTCGCCGCCTGCGGCTGGTCGCCTTCGCCGTCGGCGCCGGCATCGCCGGATTGGCCGGCACGATCTTCAGCGCCGTGCAGCAGTCGGTGTTCGGCAGCAACTTCGACATGCCGTTCCTGGTGCTGATGTACGCCGCGGTGATCCTCGGCGGATTGGGCAGCCTGGGCGGCGGCCTGCTCGGCGCGGCGCTGGTGGCGATCGTGCCCGAGCTGCTGCGCACCCCGTCGACCGGGCGCCTGCTGGTGTATGCCACCATCGTCGTGCTGGCGGCCAGCCGGTTCCGCCGCCGCACCGCGCTCGCCTGGTTCGCCGCCGGCCTGGTGGGCGCGGCCGTGCTGTTCCGGCTCGGCCTGAGCGTCACCGGTACGACGTTGGCACCGCGCAGCGGCGGGCTGGCCGGCGTCACCCGCGCCCTCGTTCCCCTGCTGTCGACGCCGGACTCGTTCGGCAACACCGTGTTCCTGCTGACGATCGCCGGCGGGCTGGCGATCACGGTGATCCCGGCGCGGTGGCGGCCGCTGCTCGGCGGCGTCGTCGCCTACGTCGCGATGCTGGCGTGGGAGAACCGCCTCGCCGAGCAGCCGTCGATTACCCGCCAGCTGCTCGTCGGCGCGGTGCTGGTCGGCGTGATGGCTAGCCGACCGCACGGGTTCTTCGGCACCAAGCGGGTCGAGGTGATGTGATGACCAACCACGTGAGCGCCCCCGGCACGCCGCTGCTCGAACTGCGCAGCGTCGGCCTGGCATTCGGTGGCCTACGCGTCATCGACGGCCTCGACCTCACCGTCAACGAGGGCGAAGCGGTCGCCGTGATCGGCCCGAACGGCGCCGGCAAGACCACCCTGTTCAACCTGATCACCGGGATCTACCGCCCCGACGAGGGCGACATCCGCTTCGCCGGCGAGTCGATCGTCGGCCTCGACCCGTCGTCGATCAACCGGCGCGGCATCGCCCGCACGTTCCAGAGCCTGCGCCTGTTCTTGAACATGACGGTGAAGGAGAACGTGCTGGCGACGATGTACGGGCAGACGCGCACCGGGCTGCTCGGTGGCGCGTTCGGCTCGCCGCGGGCCAGGCGCGAGGAGCGTGCGGCGAACGACGAGGCCGAGCGCCTGCTGGCGTTCTTCGGCACCCGGCTGCAGGGTTACCGGTTCGACCAGCCGGCCTACTCGCTGAGCTACGCCAACCGCCGGCGCCTGGAGATCGCCCGCGCCCTGGCGACCAAGCCGCGGCTGCTCCTGGTGGACGAGCCGGCCGCGGGGATGAACCCGGCCGAGACGCACGAGGTGGCCGAACTGATCGGCAGGCTGCGCGCCGAACTGGGGCTGACGGTACTGATCATCGAGCACGACATGCACGTGGTCGAAGGGGTCAGCGATCGTGTCGTCGCGCTCGACCACGGCGTCAAGGTCGCCGAGGGCTCGTTCGTCCAGGTCGCCACCGACCCGGCGGTGGTCGAGGCGTACCTCGGGCGCGGGACGGCGGGAACCAAGTGAGCTCCACGCCCGGCGCCGAGCCGATCCTGCGCCTCGACGGCGTCAACACGTACTACGGGCCGATCCACATCCTCCAGGACGTCTCGCTGCACGTCGGCGAGGGCGAACTGGTCTGCCTGCTCGGCGGCAACGCGTGCGGCAAGTCGACCACGCTGAAGACGATCCTCGGGCTGGTCTCGCCGGCGTCGGGGCAGGTCTCGCTCGCCGGTCGCGACGCGACCGCGTGGCCGACCCCGAAGCGCATCGCCAACGGGATCGCCGTGGTGCCCGAGAACCGGCGGGTGTTCGCCCCGATGACGGTGATCGAGAACCTGGAGATGGGCGCCTTCCTGCGCGACGACGACCTGTCCGACGACTTCGCCAGGGTGTTCGATCTGTTCCCGCTGCTCCACGAGCGGCGCGACCAGCTGGCCGGCACGATGAGCGGCGGCGAGCAGCAGATGCTGGCGATGGGCCGGGCGTTGATGAGCCGGCCGCGCCTGATCCTGATGGACGAGCCGTCGATGGGCCTCGCCCCGGTCCTCGTCGAACGCAGCTTCGAGATCATCCAGCGGGTCAACGCATCGGGCGTGGCGATGCTGATGGTCGAGCAGAACGCCAACCAGGCCCTGGCGATCGCCTCGCGCGGCTACGTGCTGCAGACCGGCCGGGTGGTGCTGTCCGGCAAGGCAGCCGACCTGGCCGCCGACGAGGAACTGCGCCGCGCCTACCTGGGCCGCTGACTCAGTCCGGGGTGCTCCCCGCCAGGATCGTCGCCAGGCGCGACGCGTCGATGTTCCCGCCCGAGACGATGCACACCACCCGGCCCGTGCCGGCCTGCCCGGCCAGTGCCGCGCCGAGGGCCAACGCGCCGGCGCCCTCGGCGACGACGTGCGCCCGCGTCGCGATCATCCGCACCGCGGCGGCAGCGTCGTCGAGGGGTACCGACAGCGCACCGCGCAGCAGCGGGCGCGCCAGGTCCCACATCGCCGGCAGCACCTCGGGACTGCCCGCGCCGTCGACGAACGAGGCGCGGTACTCCACCGCGGTCGGCCGTCCGGCGCCGAACGTGGCATGCGCCGGTGCGCCGGTGGACGGCTCGGCCGAGTAGCACGCCGTGCCGGGGCTCCGTGCGGCGAGCGCGCTGGCGATGCCGGTGAACAGGCCACCGCCGCCCCACGGCACCACCACGGCGTCGATCCCGTCGAGTTGCTCGACCAGCTCCAACCCGATCGTCCCGTTGCCGGCCATCACGCCGGCGTCCTGCACCGGGTGGACGAACAGACCCTCGACACCCGGGTAGCCACCCTCGACCAGTGCCTGCCACCAGCGGTCGTGGGGCACCTTGATCGCCGTCCCGCCAAGGCGCGCGATGGCGTCCAGCTTTGCCGCCGGCGCGTGCTCCGGAACGATGATCGTCGCCGGCACGCCGAGCAGGCGGGCCATCCACGCCACGCCCTGGGCCATGTTGCCGGCACTCGTGGTGACCAGGCCACGCGCCACGTCGGCCGGGTCGGCCAAGCGCACCGCGTTGGCCGCACCGCGCAACTTGAACGACCCGATCGGCTGCAGGCACTCCAGCTTCAGCCAGATCTCCGCCGGCGCGTCGGCGACGTCCAGGCGGACGAGCGGCGTGCGCAGCGCCACGTCGGCGATACGTTGGCGCGCCGCCTCGATCTGCTCGATGGGGACTACCACGGCACCTCCACTCCGCGGCCCGTGGTGCGGGCCCGCTCGATACACCATTGCGCGGCGGCGAGGTCCTCGACGGCCAGGCCGAGCGACTTGAACACGGTGATCTGGTCGTCGCCGGCACGTCCCGGGTGCCGGCCGGTGAGCACCTCGCCGAGCTCGGCGACGATGTGATCTGGACCGATCAGACCGTCGGCGAGGGCGCCGAGATAGTCGCCGGACTCGTTGACGGTGGACTCTCGCCGGTCGACGAACAGCGCCGCGGCGGCGATCGCCCTGCCGTCCAGCTCGCGGGCCGAGGGAACCGACGAGCCGACGGCGTTGACGTGCACGCCGGCAGCGAGCAGGTCCGCGGTGAGCACCGGGGCTTTCGACGAGGTCGTCGTGCAGATCACGTCGGCGCCGTCGCACGCCTCGGCGAGCGACCGGGCGACCGCCGCGCCGGCGCGCTCGGCGAGGGCTGCGGCATGGGCCGGCGTCCGGCTGTGGATCACGATCGCCGCCTCGGGCGCGACGGCGCGCATCGCCTCGACGTGCGCCGCAGCCTGCACGCCGGCGCCGATGATCGCCACCCTGGCCACGTCACGCCGGGCCAGCGCACGTGTGGCCACGGCGCTGACGGCCGCGGTGCGCACGGCGGTGATCGCCGAGCCGTTGAGCACGGCGCGCAGCTCGCCGGTGACGCCGTCGTGGACCAGGACCGAACCCTGGTGGGCGTCGAGCCCCCGCTCCGGGTTGCCCGGTGCGATGACGATCTCCTTCAGCCCATATGCCGGTGCCGCACCGCCGCGGTAGGCCGGCATCAGCCCGAACAGGGTGTCGGCCGGCGGGCGGACCACGCTGCGCAACGGGTTGTGCACCTTGCCGTCGGCGAGATCGCGCAGCGCGGCGTCGATCACCTCGATGCACGAGGCGATGTCCAGCAGATCGCGCACGTCGTGTTCGGACAGCACCAGCACGGTCATGCGAAATCGTCCTCCAACTCGGCGCCGAGCGCGCCGTCCACGGTGCCGTCGGCAACCAGCGCGGCGGCGTCGAGCATCGGTCCCAACTGGTCGGCGCGGTTCGGTCCGATCACGACCGCGCTGACGCCGGGGCGGACCAGCAGCCAGGCGACGGCCAGCGCGGCCGGCGTCGTGGCGAGCGTCGCCGCCCGCGCGGCGAACCGATCCAGCGCCGCGTAGACCCGCGGCGAGTCGTACGCGGCGTACGGCTCGGGTCGCATGGTCATCCGCGAACCGGCCGGCGCCACCCGGTCGCGGCGGTACTTGCCCGTGAGCCAGCCACCGGCCAGCGGGCCGAACGGCGTGTACCCCAGGCCGTGCTGCCGGCACAGTGGCAGGACGTCCTGGTCGTCGCGCCGGTCGAGCAGCGAGTACGAGTTCTGTACCCACTGGTAACGCGCCACGGTCGGGTCGGCGTCGTGCGCGGCGAGCGCCTGGCCGAGCTGCGCGGCGTCGACGTTCGACGCGCCGACAGCACCGATCTTGCCGGCGGCGATCAGTTCGGCGAACGCACCGAGCGTGTCGGCGACGGGCACGTCCGGGTCGAACTCGTGGGCCAGGTAGAGCCCGACCCGTTCGACACCGAGGCGGCGCAGGCTCTCGTCGACCTGGCGGCGGATCCGCGCCGGGTGCAGCCCGTGGTCGGCGCCGACACCCATCGGGTTGAACGTCTTGGTGGCGATGGTCACCGCGTCGCGTACCGCGGCCGGCTTGCCGGCGAGCCACTCGCCGATCCATTGCTCGCTGGTCCCCCCGCCGTACGCGTCGGCGGTGTCGAGCGTGGTGATGCCTGCCTCCCAGGCCGCGTCGAGCAGCGCCAGCGCATCGTCGTGCGACGTCCCGCGTCCGAAGAACTGCGGCGCCGAGCCGACACCGCCGAAGTTCCCGCATCCGAGGATCAGCCGGGTGACGGCGATCCCCGTGCCGCCGAGCGCCGTGGACGGAAGTGGCGGGCGGTTCACAGGTTGGCGGCCGCCGGCAGCGTGACGCGCAGCAGTTGCAGGTCGGCGGACCGGTCGACGAACGCGTGCGCCATCTCGGCGGGGATCACCGCTGCGGCACCCTCGGCGAGCACCGCGTCCGGCGCCGCATCGGTGCGCAGCGTCACCGTGCCGTTGAGCACCACCGTGAAGTGGAACTCGGCATCGTGGCGGGTGAACGCCTCGGGCTCGGTGCCCGCCGGGCGCAGCACCGCCGCTTCGCCGACACCACCCGTGGCGGGCCCGAGCCCGAACGATCGGCGCTCGAACCCGTCGGCCGCCGGCTCCCACGTCGCCGTGGCCGCCCGGTGGTGGACGAACCGCTGGCCGGCGAAGTCCCGATCCGGATCGACCACGCCGGTGGGGAGCACCAGGCGCGGGTCTGCCCAGGTCTCGTGCACGGCTGGGCACCCGACTTCGACGACGTGCAGGTCGTCACCACTTTCGAGCACACGGTGGCGGATCCGCGGTGGCTGCAGCACGCAGTCGCCGGCGGACATCACGAACGGCTCGCCCTGGTCCTCGTACACCAGCCGGACCCAGCCGCGGTGGCAGTAGATCATCTGGAA
>CAZMHG010000135.1:0-2352 GCA_964565975.1 uncultured Ilumatobacteraceae bacterium
GTCGTGCGCCGCGGGACCAATGGGGGGGTCCGGGGGGTCCGGGGGGTCGGGCGGCGCGCCGGCAGCAGGCCGCGCGCCGGCAGGGGCCGGTGCCCGGCAGCCGGCCGCGACACCGGCCCGATCAGGGCTCGCGACACCGGTCGCCGTCGGCGAGCACGGCCGCCTGCTGGCCTCACCGAACGCCAAGCGCGTCGCCGCCGAGCACGGCATACCGATCGCCGCGGTGCGCGGCTCGGGTCCGGGTGGGCGGATCGTCTCCGAGGACGTCGAGGCCGCGTTAGGCGCCGGCGTGTCGTTCGCCGCGGCGGGATGGCCGGGTGCGACACGCGGTGCGGCCGACCTTGTCCCGATGGGTGTCGCCGTCGTCGCCAGCACGGCGGCCCGGCAGTTGGCCGACCAGCTGGGCGTATACCTGGCGGCGGTTCCGGCCGACCCCACCGAAGCCCGGGTGACCCGCGACGACGTGGTGCGCTACGTGCGGACCCAACTGCAACGCCTGGCTCCGGGCGCATCCGCGCCGGCCACCGTGGCGCCCGCCGCACCAACGGTCGGTGTCGCCACTTCGGCACCGATCATCGGCGTGTCCGCTTCGATGCCTCTCCTGCAGGAGCCGGTGTCGACGACGCGGCTGAGCGGGATGCGCGGCACCATCGCCAAGCGGATGCACGCCTCGCTGCAGGAGATGGCCCAGCTCACGCTGACGATGGACGCGGACATGGGCGCCGTGCTCGACGACCGAGCGACGCGCAAGCTCGACGGACGCCTGCCGGTGCCGTCGATCACCGACTACGTCGTCGCCGCGACGGCCCGCGCCCTGGTGCGCCACCCGGCGATCAACGCGCAGATCACACTTGACGGCATCGCCGTGCTCCCCGAGGTCCACGTCGGCCTGGCCGTCGCCGTGGACAACGGGCTGCTCGTCCCGGTCGTGCGCGACACCGCCCACCGGGACCTGACCGACCTCGCCGCCGAGACCGCACGGGTGGCCGCCGCGGCGCGCGAGGGCAAACTTGCCCCCACCGACCTGGAGGGCGGCACGTTCAGCGTCAGTGCCCTCGGCGCGTTCGGCGTCGACGTGTTCACCCCGGTGATCAACCCGCCGAACGCCGGGATCCTCGGCATCGGCCGGTTGCGCGACGACGTGGTCGTGACCGGCGGTGTGGTCGGCACGGTCAAGCGCCTCACGCTCAGCCTGACGTGGGATCACCGCGTGGTCGACGGCGTCCCCGCCGCACAGTTCTGCCGCACCGTGGTCGAGCTGCTGGCGGCACCTGCCGACCTGGACTAGACAGCCAACATGCCGACACCCGACCGACGACATCGCCCGGCTGACCACGATCGACGGCGACGACCGGCAACGGCTCGTCCCGGCGTGTCCTGATTGGACGGTGGCCGATCTGCTGGCGCACCTCGGCCGTGTCTACGACCGGCTGATCGGCATGCTCGCCGACGGCGCGCCGTTCGTGACGCTCACCGACTGGCGCCCCACCCCGACCGGACCGGCGGCGGTGCCGTGGTTCCACGAGCGTGCCGCGACTCTTGTCGAGCTGTTCGGCCGTACCGACCCCGAGCAGCCGTCGACGTTCATGACGGGGCCGACCACCGCGAGGACCTGGTTCCGGCGGATGGCCCAGGAGACGTCGATCCATCGCGTCGACGCGCAGCAGGCCTTGGGCGGCACGGTCGATCCGATCTCTGCCGATCTCGCGGTCGACGGGATCGACGAGGTCCTCACCGTGTTCGCGCCGCGGCTCCCTGCGGCGCGGTGGGCTGCAGTCGCTGGTGGCGACCGGCCGGCGACCATCCACCTGCACTGCACCGACGCCGAAGGCGAGTGGATGCTGCGGCTCGGCGCCGAGGGACTGACCGTGACCCGCGAGCACGCCAAGGGCGACGTCGCCGCGCGTGGCGGTGCCGGGGCGATCGACCAGGTGCTGTGGAACCGCCTGCCGGCGAGCGCACTGGAGCGGTTCGGCGACGATGCCCTGCTCGACGGGTTCCTGGCGACGGCGAGGTTCTGAGCGTGCCCGGATTCGACCAACACCCGCGGGCCTGATCGACCCGGCACATGTCTATCCGACGTGCTGCACGACCCGCTCGTCGATGACTGACTGCTACGCGCACCACGCGTCGCGCCCGTGGCGCGTCTCGCGGGGATGCGCACCGCTACGATCTGCCCACCAACTGCGGAACCGGGGGAAAGTCTCGGCGCTCTTGCAGGAACTGTCCCGTCAGAGCGCCGACACGACTACGACGTGTCGATCACCGCGATGATCGACACGTGGGCACCACGCTTCGGTTCGCAGGCGGCATGCCGTGGAAGTACCCCGGGTTGACGGGCACCGACTCTGA
>CAZMHG010000135.1:2362-7055 GCA_964565975.1 uncultured Ilumatobacteraceae bacterium
GCTGTCGGGTTGGCTCGGCTTCGAGAGAAGCCGGTCGCGCAGATCGCTGCGGACCTCGGGATCTCCGACAGCTGCTTGCGTGGCTGGATGGCCCAGGCCGACCTCGACGAGGGTCGGCGCAGTGATGGTTTGACCACCGCAGAGCGAGAGGAACTGGTGAGGCTCCGTCGGGAGCTGCGCGTCGCGAAGCTTGAAAACGAGATCCTCAAGCGTGCGGCCGCCTACTTCGCAGCGGAGAAGGGCTTGATATGCGGGTGATCCGTGTGGTTTCTTGCTGGATGGTTGAGGCTGCGGGTCGAGGGAGGGAGTCCCGTGGTGACGACTGGATGCCAGCCCCGCTTGGAGCGTTCGACGAAGGCCGAGGTGTGCCCGGTTCAGCTGGGCCACGAGGTGATCGACGGCTACCTGCGATTGGTGTGGGCACGTGCTCGGCTGAACATGCTGCTTGCGGTGGCGTTCGACCTCAAGGTGTTCTTCTCGGTCGTAGCGAAGAATCCAACGGCCGTGAAGGCTCGCGATGTCCTCGGGTTCATCGAGATGCAGCGCTCGCCGCGTCGGGGCGCCAATGTGGTCCGTCTCGAAGACGGCGAGCGCGGCCTGTCAGCGCGCACGATCAAGCGGCGTTTGTCGAGTGTGTCGGGCCTTTTCGAGTACCTCGTCGCCATTGACGTCGTCGCGAGGAACCCGGTTCCCCGCGGGTTGGGACATGCGCGTGGGCGTCATCAGCGCGGTGTGCCACTGGTGCGCGCACCGCGAACGCTGCCCAAGGTGTTGAACCCCGAGGCGGCCGATGCGCTGATCTCCGTGCTGCGCACCCGCCGGGACCGGGCGATGGTCGAAGCGATGCTGCCGGGAGGGCTGCGCCGTTGCGAGGTTCTCGGGCTCCGGCTGAGCGACCTGAGTCCCGGAGAGCGACGCGTGCTGATCGCTGATGGCAAGGGCGGTCATCAACGGCTCGTGCCGGTGTCGTCGCGGTTCTTCGTGTCCGTCGCCGACTACCTCGAGCACGAACGGCCGAACACCGACACCGAACAGCGCTGACGGAACTCCGGCGGATGTGGACGGGGCATCTGAACTTCCTTTCCGAGACAACCACCGTCGCCTCAGAGTCGGTGCCCGTCAACCCGGGGTACTTCCAACCCATCCTCGGCGTCACGAGGCAGATCGTCACACGCGGAGATCAACCGCCGGATCTGAGACCCGAGCTCCTCCGGCGACTCGATGACGAGGCTCTCCAGCAGCACCTGCTCACCAGAATCCACTCGGATCGCCTCGCACTCAAGCTCGTCGGTATCCCAGACCGTCAGCTGCCCGGCGACCGCACGACCCTCAGCGATGATCCACGCCGCCCGCTTCGGACGGTCCTCGGGCCCCAGAACGAACTCCAGCGACACATCAGTCCGCCCGGACGCTGACCACGCCTCAGCCCAACCGCCAAGGAAATACAACAACGTCAACACGACGATCTCGTCACCACGAGAACGATGTTGCACGCCGGCACCGGGCTCTGAACCGACACGCCCTGCTTCGCCGCAAGACGGCCCCACACCGAGTCTGGACTCGGGATCTGCCCCCATCCCGGCTGCCCAGGGCGAAGACTGCTCGTCGGCACATCGAACTCGACATAGTTGCTCGGGAACCGGTTCGGCGTGAACGCATTCACGTCTGCGGGGTTCGCAATGTACGTGGTACACCGGCCCCAACCTGAACCTCGCCCGTCCTAACCATCGCAGCATGTTCTTCAGGGCTCATCCAACGCCCTACCCGGGTGAGGCTGTCAGCCGCCCCGCTCACCGCTTCTGTGGCAACACTCCGCAGGCGCGGGGTCGTACAGGTGCCCTCGGGCTCGACCGATCGCGAGGCAGACCACCCCTGCACGTCGCCAGGCAGGCTCTGGCCAGGCTCGGCGGACGCCGTTGTGTGGGCGCCAACGCGCGCGAGTGCTGGCGCGTCGTAGGTGAGGGCGGCCGCTCTCGCGGTCGTCGTACTAGGGAATGCCAGCCCGATTAGGAGCACGGCGGTGGCACTGAGGAGCCAACGGAATGGCTGCTGCGGCACCTTCCGCGCGAGAACTCTCAGGAAGCCCATCGATACCGAAATCCTGAAGGTCCAGTGTGTGCCTCGTAGCCCATGGACCTCAGGGTTCGATCCTCAGGTGCCCGAGTGAGCCAGACCATCAACGCTGCGGTCGACGGGTGGCCAACGAGTCGCGAGGCCTCCTCGAAGAGAGTCGGCAGGTCGATTTCAAGTCGTTCGGCGGCGTCCTCGATCAACGCCATGCGCATCAAGGCCCCTAGGTCGTTCTGTCCTAGCCCGCCCACTGCTAGCGCCACGAGCGCCTCGACGAGGTGCTCTCGGTCCTTCGACCGAACAGCTAGCGAACATGCACGTTCCGCGTAGGCACAGACGACCCTCCTGCCGTTGTCTGATGACAGGGCACACGCGGACGCGACTGCGTCAGCTCCGGCGGCCATGACCTGTCTCACGTAGGCGGCCAACTCGTTGTCGCGTGTGTCGGGAAACGACGCTGGGGCGTAGCTGTTGAAGCGCCTCTGGTCGTCACTTCGAACATCGAAGGTGGCCATCAGCCACCTCCGGGCGGGACGAGCGTCCATGAGTCCCAGGTGTAGCCGGCGTTGAGGAATTGCCCGAGCTCACGGCCGAACACCGTTGTCCGGCCGGCCGCTGCGTCCCAGAGGTTCTGCCACGACGGGTTGGATCCGACGTAGACGGGCATCTTTCGATCGATGACGCTCTGGACCCACTGATCGTTCTTGGCCAGTGTCCACTCGTTCGCGGGAAGGTCTAGAACCTCATGGCCGGCCCACTCGGAGAGCTGCTCCAAGAGCGCGTGCACTTTTCCCGTGATCTCCAACGCCGTCTTCGTCCGCTTGAGTTCGGCCTCCAACCGCTGCGTCTTGCGGCGCAACAGGTCAAGCTCGACCTGCTCGGCGCTGCGGCGCCCCTTGGCCTTCGGGGCCAGCGCGTCACGGGCGCCGGCGTCGCGAGCCTTGCGCCACTCGGCGATGTGCGACGTGTACAACCCCTCACGACGTAACAAGGCGCCACGCTCGGTCGAGCCCGGCGCGAGCGCGTCGTACTCGTCGAGGATCTGGGCCTTGTACTCGGCGGTGAACCTTCGCCGCCGAGGCCGAGCAGCCCGGTCAGGCTCGTCCACCACGCCATCATGGGCGCGCACGAGCAGAGATGCAGTCGTCATGGTCATTGGTGTAGATGCTCCGGTCTCGCCCCACAGGGATGATGGGCTACCGCAGCTGTCTCACATCAGCCTGACAGACAGGGCTTCCTCATCCGCCACCAAAGCCGCAAAACTCGCCAGCTGACCCCGAATCAGCGCAGCAGACCGGTGAGCACCTTCTCGACTGCTCCCGCGCCGAGCATGCCGTCCTTCGGGCCTTGCTCGGCATCGCCCGGCGGGGCCTGTTGCTCACCGAGCAACTCAGTCGGGTTGTCATCGGCATAGACGACACGGAACGAGCGGCCGCTGAGCTCCTCGTAGCGAACGAAGACAGGCATTGGCCACGCAGCCGGCTCCCACGCCGCCAATCGCCCTAAGATCGGCCACTTGCCCTGCTCGAGACCGAGATGCCCGAATCGCCGCACCATCAGCGCGTCCGTGGCATTCAGCCCTCTGACCGCGTCGAGTGACGGGACCACGTCGAGCTTCGGCCCGAAGAAGTAGCCGAGCAAGACACCCCCGGCGCTGACCCGCGCAACAACGCCAACAGCAAAGCCGCCATCCCTCAGCGGCACGGCGAACCAGTCACCCGCGCAGTACCGATGCTTGCTCACCACGGCCCAAGCCTCGACAGGTAGTGGTTCGCCGCCTGAACATAGCCAGGCAGATTCGGGTTGGTCGGACTGATCGCCCGGATCTTGTTGAACCCGCCGTTCTCCGACATCGCTTCGGGATAGCGGTTGTACAACTCGTTCTCCAGCCCACGCTGCTCGGCGTAGACATCCGTTCGATACTCGACCTGGAACTCATAGTCGCCCAATACCGGATCGTTCGCGTGCGCCGCCTCACGCACCGCCAGATTGTTGCTCCGACCGGTACGAACCACCGCCCCCGTCTCCGGGTCCCGCAACGTGTACACCCCACCTTGGACTTCCGCTTCTGTGGCTATTGAGATGCGTTCTGTGACGGCAGCGATTGCGGATTCGGCGACGGTTGCGGCTCCTTTTGCTAGGAGTGCTGATGTGGCCAGTTTGCTGAAGAAGTAGGTGAATCCTTTCGCCTTGATTTCAGCCTTCATCGCGCGCCAGATCTTGGTCGGATGTGCGATGCCCGTGACTGTCGCCTTGATCGTGTCGATGGGATGTGTCACGACATGGATCGCGTCGGTGACGGCATCGGCGACACCGTCGAGCATTGGGTCTCCGCCCGGAAACCACTTTGAGAACCCTTCCTTGTGGGGCGTCCATTCGTAGTGTTCGGACTCGTTGTCAATGTCGTCTCGGTTCTCTGCGAGGCAGACCCCGTACACGTAGACGCCGGTGCACAAACCGTTAGGGTCCGACATCGATGAGGGATTGTGGGTGTATCCGTAGGCCACGTGCGTACTACCAACCGCGCTGTCGACGGTTGTGAACAACGCTGTCGCCGGTTGGTAGAACCTGTTTTCTAGGTCGGTGAGTCCGTTGGGGTCTGTTGGTTTGTTGAGGAAGCGGC
>CAZMHG010000136.1:0-7022 GCA_964565975.1 uncultured Ilumatobacteraceae bacterium
TCGGGTGGAACATCGTCAGCAGCTCCTGCAGGCCGAGGAAGTACCACGGGGCCTTCGACGGGTTCGGCGTCTGGTTCGGGTTGGCCATGCGCTGCAGCGGCGCGTTGACCCAGATGCTGAACAAGAAGGTGAACGAGAGGCAGGCCAGCGCGGCGACGAACTCGGCGATCAGCAGGTGCGGCCAGGTGTGGACCTTGTCGACCGGGGTCGCCTTGACGTCCTGGATCGAACCGGACTTGACGACCGTCAGCAGGCGCTGCGTGTGCCCGCCGGGACCGGCGCCAACGGGCACGCCGGCGCTGGGCGCGGCGGCGGTGACCACCGCCGCGGGGCGCTCGGCGACGGCGACGCCGCCGCCACCCGAGGACGCTTCCTGGCCACCCTCGGCCTTGGCCTTGGCCGCCCTGCTGCGCTCGAGCAGGTGCGCGGGAATGCGCGGGTCGGCCGCGGCCTGGCCAGCGGAGGCATCCGGTGCTGCGCCGCCGGCCGGTGCGGCGGCATCGGGGGCGGCCGCCTTCTCGCGCGCCGCCTGGGCCCGCTTGAGGAGATGCTCGGGGATCTCAGTCATCGCGCTCCACCCCTCTTACAACGGTCCACTGATGCCGCCGTCCTTGCGGACACGCCAGAAGTGGATGGCCATGAAGATGACGATCACGAACGGCAACATCAACACGTGCAGCACGTACCAGCGCAGCAGGGTCTCACCGCTGATCTCCTTGCCGCCGAGCAGCACGAACCTGACCTGGGTGCCGATCACGGGCGAGTAGCCCATCATGTTGGTGCCCACCGCGACGGCCCACATCGACAGCTGGTCCCACGGCAGCAGGTAGCCGGTGAACGACAGCAGCAGCGTGAGCATCAGCAGGACCACGCCGATCACCCAGTTGAACTCGCGCGGCGGCTTGTAGGCACCGTGGTAGAAGACGCGGGCCATATGCAGGAACACGCTGAGGACCATCAGGTGCGCGCCCCATCGGTGCATGTTTCTCACCAGGAGGCCGAACGCGACCGAGGTCTGCAGGTCGGAGATGTCGTTCCACGCCGAGATGTCCGACGGCCGGTAGAAGAACATCAGGAAGATGCCCGTCACCGTGAGCAGGATGAACAGGAAGAAGCTCAGGCCACCCAGGCACAGGGTGTAGCTCACCTTCACCGCGTGGCGCTTCACCTTCACCGGGTGCAGGTGGTACAGCACCGAGTTCATGATCACGTAGCTGCGGTTGCGCGGGCTGTCGGTGTACCCCTTGCGGAAGATCGAACCCGGCCGGAAGATGCTGCTCCACACCTGGCTGCCCTGGGTGGAGTCGACCAGCTTGGTCGCGCGGTCCTTCAGCGAGACATTGGGGGTGTCGTCGAACGTCTTTGCCATTCTGGTTCCTTGCTAGAGCCGCATGCCGTAGGCGTAGCCGTGGTTGTTGGTTCGGGCGTGCGAGTCACCAGTGTTACCCGGCGTCCCCGCCTTGCCCAAGATGATCACGCCGGTGGGGCACCGATCGACGCACAGCGCGCAGCGTGTGCAGATGTCGTCGTCGATGATGAACACGACGTGGTCGCTCGGGTCGATGCCCGGGCGCTCGGTGTTGGTCGCCTTGTCGATCACGTCCGGCGCGACCATGTGGATGCACTTCCACGGGCAGATGTCGACACAGCCCTCGCACATGATGCACTCGGTCTGGTCGATGTGGATGAACTGCTTGGGCTTCACCGCCTTGGTGAGGTAGTCCGCGTCCACTTCGACGAGCGTGTACTCGTCGGTGTACGGCATCAGCGGTGGGTTGGCGTCGGTGCGGGCCATCGGGCAGCTAGGCCTTCTTCACCAGCGGCCGGCCGTACGAGCTCTCCAGCGCCGCTCCCGGCTTGGTCTCGCCACGGCCCTGCCACACCTTCCACAGCCAGATGATCAGCCCGAAGAACCACACGTGGATGAGGACCACGACGTTGTCGCGCATCGCCTCGTAGGGGATGGTGAACGGGAAGTGACCGCCGAGGACCTTCGGCTTGAGCAGGTCGAAGGGCCCATAGACGATGCGCTGCTTGGTCCAGCCGAGCTCTTTGTCCGCATGGTCGATGAACTGGTGCGGGGCCACGCCGAACGCCAGGAAGAAGGCCGTGAACACGTACAACGCGCCGACCATCGCCTCGCCCCACGTGGTTGGCTTGCCCTTGGGGCGGCGCTTGGCGTAGGGGATGGCAGCCAGGCCCATGACCGTCGCCAAGCCGAACGAGAAGATGAAGGCCTCGTTCATCCCCGGCCATTTGAGGATGTTGATCGCGATCACCGTACGCGGTGCCCTTTCCTCGTGAAGTGCTGCACAGGACTGTAGTCGGCACTAGTTCGTCGCGTACCAGTTCGTGCACCGGCACACGGCGAGCGAGGCCGTCCGGTCGGTCTACCACGCCGACCCCCCGACCCCGCCAACGTTGTGCGCTCGTGCACCGCGACACGTGCACCGGGGAGGGCGGTTGGGGGCGCTGGCGGCGTCCGGAGGATTTCGGGAAAGGCCGTGCGCACCGTCTATCGTCTCAGCGTGACCGAAATTCCCGAGCACCTGCTGAAGCGCAGCAAGGCGGCCAAGGCGAAGGCCGAGGGCGCCCCGGCTCCGGCCGACGACGCCGGCTCGAGCGCACCTGCTGCAGCGGTCGCCACGCCCAATGTTCCGGCTGCGCCGGCACGCGCCGCGGCCCCCGCCGCTCCTCCCGCTCCGGTGGTCATCCCCGACACCCCCGCCGTCGCTGCCTACAAGGCGCGCAAGAAGGTGCCGGTGTGGGCGATGCTCGCGCTGGCGATCCTGCCGGTGTGGGGCCTGATGTACGCGCGGGCGCTCACCCCGCAGGCCAAGGCGGCCAACGACCCGATCACGGTCGGCGCGGCGACCTACAGCGCCTCGTGTGCCGGCTGCCACGGGGCCACGGGCGACGGCATCGCCGGCGCCGGCTACCCGTTCGTCCAGAAGTCGGTGACGATCAGCTTCCCGCACATCGAGGACCAGCTGCGCTGGGTCGACCTGGCAACCAAGGCCTACGTCGATGCCGGCGTCAAGATCGCCGGCGATCCCAACCGTGCGGGTGGCGCGCACATCGTCGGCGCCCGCGGCGTGATGCCGGCGCAAGGCGCAACGCTGACGCCTGCCCAGCTGCTGGCCGCGGTGTGCTACGAGCGGTTCGCGCTCGCCGGCAACGACGAGTCCGGCGACGAGTGGGACAAGTGGTGTGCTCCCGAGGCCCCCGCGTGGGTGGCTGCCGAGGGCGGCACCACGATCGCCGACCTCGGCAGCAAGGTGAGCGGCGCGATGACCATCGGCAACACGCCGGTGGCCGGCTCGTCCAAGTAGCCCGCATCACGCGATCCACACCCGGCGGCCGACACCCGGCGTGCCCACGAGCCGACGACTTCCGCGCTCGCCCGACGCATCGCTGCCGCGCTTGCCCGGCACACTGATCGACGCATGTCCGACGCCGCTCCCACGTCTCACGTAGGCCCCGCCGCTGCCTCACCTGCCGGCGCGCCGACCTCGACCGAGGTCCTGATCGTCGGTGGCGGGCCGGCGGGATCGGCCGCCGGGTACTGGTTGGCCACGCTCGGGCACCAGGTCACCATCGTCGAACGCAAGACCTTCCCGCGGGACAAGACGTGTGGCGACGGGCTGACGCCGCGCGCCGTGCACCAGCTCGACGAGATGGGCCTCGGCCCGGCGCTGCAGCGGTTCCACCGCTACGAAGGCCTGCGCGCCACCGGCATGGGCCGCGAGCTGGAGCTGCGCTGGCCGACGCATCCGGTGTACCCGCGCCACGGGTACGTGGTGCGCCGCCGCGAGCTCGATGCGCTGGTCGCCGACAACGCCGTCGCCGCCGGCGCGACGCTGCTGCAGGGCCACGAGGCGACGACACCGTTGCTGGACCGCGGGTTCGTGCGCGGCGCCGTCGTCCGGCGCTACGACGGCTCGGAGACCAGCATCCAGGCGCGCTACGTGATCGTCGCCGACGGCGCCAACAGCCGCTTCGGCCGCTCGCTCGGCACGTTCCGGACCCGCGAATGGCCCTACGGCACGGCGATCCGGACGTACTGGCAGTCGCCGCGCCACGCCGACCCGTGGATCGAGTCGGCGCTCGACGTCAAGGACCGCAACGGCAACCCGATGCCCGGCTACGGCTGGATCTTCCCCGTCGGCGACGGCACGGTGAACATCGGGGTCGGCCTGCTGTCGACGTTCCGCGACTTCAAGAGCGTCAACACCACGCACCTGCTCGATGCCTACGCTCACCAGGTCGCCGAGCGGTGGGAGATCGATCCGGCAGCACCGGAGTGCAAGGCGACCAGCGGCCGGATCCCGATGGGCGGCTCGGTCGGGCCGAAGGCCGGGCCGACGTTCCTGGTGGTCGGCGACGCGGCTGGCAGCGTCAACCCGTTCAACGGCGAAGGCATCGACTACGCCTACGAGACGGCCCGGATTGCCGCCGACGTCCTGCACCAGGCGCTGGTCGACGGCGATCCGGCGGTGCTGCAGCGGTACACCCGCCAGCTCGAGGCGGACTACGGCGAGTACTTCAAGGTCGCCCGGCTGTTCGCCCGTGTCATCGGGCGACCCACGCTGATGCGTGAGCTGACCCGCGTCGGCATGCACAGCCGGACGCTGATGGAATGGGTCCTTCGGATCATGGCCAACCTGCTGCGGCCCGACGAGGTGGGCCCGGCCGAAGCCGCATACAAAGCGGCGGCCACGCTCGTCAAGCTGGCACCCAACGCCTGACCGCGCTGCGGCATCCGCGCGGTCAACACGGATCTTCGGGATTGCCCCATCGCAACCAGCCGTCGGGCGCGCGTACGCTCCGCGCTCACGTCCGTTCTGGAGCGAGGGGCATCCGGTGGCCGAGATCGATCGACGTCAGTTCCTGCACCGCGCCGCGGCAACCACGCTGGCCGCCGCGATCCCCGGCCCGCTGCGTGGGCTGATCCGCCGGATGCCTGGCGAACGGGTCCGCGCCCTGGCCACCGGCCCGTTCGTCGCCTACCACGGCGTCGACGCGGCAACCCATCAGGCCAAGTTCGACGAGTTGGGCGGCCAGGGGTGGCGGATCGACTGGCTGAACGTCGCCGGCGATCCGGGCAACCCGCGCTACGCGGCCGTGTGGGTGCCCAACGACGGGCGCGCCTGGTTCGCCACGCACGGCATCGACGCAGCGACGTACCAGGCGAAGTTCGACGAGTTCGTCGGCAAGGGTGCCGTGCCGACGGTCGTCTCGGCCACCGGCGAGTCGTCGCCGGTGTTCGCCGCGGTGTTCGAGCAGCGATCGGTCGGGGGCTGGTTCGCCCGGCACGGCATCGACTTCAACACGCTGGCCGCGGCGAACGAACAGGCGCGCCGCGACGGGCAGGTGCCGCACTGCCTGGCGATGTACGGACCGGCCAACGACCGCAGGTTCGCCGGCACGTGGTGGACCGACGTCAACCACGACGCGTGGGACTGGTGCCTGGCCCCGGCGAGCGACTACCAGCGCTGGTTCGACGCGTTCTCCGGCGGTGGCGAGCGACCCATCTCGCTGTCGGTCGCCGGCGACGGCGCGATCCTTGCCGTGTTCCGCAACAGCTTCGTCGCCGAGTGGACGGCCATCCACCGCCGGGACGCGGCGAACTACCAGGCCGAGTTCGACGCCAACAACGGCGCGGCACGGCGGCCCGTGGTGATCGCCGCAGGTGGCCCGACCGGCGACCTGCGCTACGCGGCGGCGTTCGCCGACTCGCTCGACGCACCAGCCCGGCAGTGGTCGGTCACCGGCTCGGCATCGCCCGCGGGAAACGCGTTCGACGCCGCGCTGGACGCCGTGATCGCCGACGTGGCGCAGCGTTTCGGTGCTCGCGCCGCATCGGTCGCCGTGGCCCGCAACGGCGCCCTGCGCGTCGCCCGGGCCTACACGTGGGCCGAGCCCGGCTACCCGGTGACCCAGCCGTCGAGCGTGTTCCGGGTCGCCAGCATCAGCAAGCTCTTCGCCTCGGCCCTGGCGACGCGCCAGATCGCCGACGGGCTGTTGACGTCCGGCACCTCGCTGTTCGACACGCTGGGCTCGCCGACGCCGCTGCCGACGACCGCAACGCCGGACGCCAACTCGGCCAAGGTCACCGTCGGCAACGTCCTCGATCAGAACAGCGGACTGCAGCGCGACCTGAACGGCGCCCGGTTCCGCGACGTGTCCATCGCCGCGGGGCACAACGGGCCACCGACGCTGGACGAGGTCGTGCGATACATCCGCGGGCTGCCGCTGATCGCCGGACCGGGCATGGGCAGCTACTCGAACAGCGCCTTCCACGTCCTCAACCTGGTGCTCGAGCGGACCTCGGGCCGGACGTTCATCGACGACCTCAACCGGCGCGTGCTCGGCCCGGAGGGGTTCGGCGACGTCTTCGTCGCCAGCACCCGCCCCGGCGTGCGTGCACCGGGCGAGGTGCCCGGCTATGACGCCTCGTTCGTCGGCCCGTCGACGTACGACACCGCGGCGGATGCGATCGCCGCGGTGGCCTACGGCGGCGACGTCTTCACCGACTCCCTGCCGGCCGCCGGTGGTCTGGCGACGTCGACCCCGACCATCGCCCGATTCATCGCCAGCCACGCGGTGTGGGGCGGTGGGGGGCGGACGCTGGCGACGCGGTACGGCAACTTCGCCGGCACCGCGGCGATGGCCACCAGCCGCGCCGACGGGCTAGATGTCGCCGTGCTCGTCAACCGCGACATCTCCGATGCCGACAAGGACGCGCTGATGGCCAAGATCCACGGCCTGCTCGACAGCGTCGCAGCGAGCATCTGACCCGCGTCACGTGGTGCCGGCTCCGCGGCACGAGTCCTCGGCCGGGGTTGTTCGTTAGCACTCGCCGCAATAGAGTGCTAGCACTCGCGCATGGCGAGTGACAGCCGAGTGACAGCACAGCTGGACTGGCCTGTGCACCGAACCGAACACCCTCAACGCGGAGGAACCAATGGCAAAGATGATCGCATTCGACGAGCAGGCTCGTCGGGCGCTGGAAGCGGGCA